>NZ_VDAF01000024.1:0-71292 GCF_019584525.1 Enterobacter sp. EC_50
CTTAGTGCTGAATTCACTATCGGCGAAGGTGAGTTGATGGCTCATGATGTCCCTCTGGGATGCGCTCCGGATGAATATGATGATCTCATATCAGGAACTTGTTCGCACCTTCCCTAATACAAAAGGCTGATATTTCTCCGCCGCAACTATAATTCCTGCGGGAAATGTCACAAAAAAAAGATGCAGGCGGCCTGTTTTAGCATGCTCAGATGATAACAACCGAGACTGCTGGGTGGCGGAATTTAAGTTAGCGTAATTAATAATAGCGGCAATATTTAGTATTTTTTGAATTCCTTACATTCCTGGCTATTGCACAACTGAATTTATGGCTCTATTATTAGGTCAACAAACCACCCCCCATTATAAGTTTGAGATTACTACAATGAGCGAAGCACTTAAAATTCTGAACAACATCCGTACTCTTCGTGCGCAGGCAAGAGAATGCACCCTCGAAACGCTTGAAGAAATGCTGGAAAAATTAGAAGTTGTAGTTAATGAACGTCGCGAAGAAGAAAGCGCTGCTGCGGCTGAAATCGAAGAACGTACTCGTAAACTGCAGCAATATCGTGAAATGCTGATTGCTGATGGTATCGATCCAAATGAATTGCTGAACAGCATGGCTGCCGCTAAAACCGGTACTAAAGCAAAGCGTGCTGCCCGTCCTGCTAAATATAGCTACGTTGATGAGAACGGCGAAACTAAAACCTGGACTGGCCAGGGTCGTACTCCTGCTGTTATCAAGAAAGCGATGGATGAGCAAGGTAAACAGCTGGACGACTTCCTGATCAAGGATTAATCGAGCCTTATTCAGAAAAATCCCGCTTATTGCGGGATTTTTTTTAACCTAAATTTGCCGCAAACATCCTCTTACACTCTGTCATAAAGCATTATTTAGCAATTTCATCGACTGTACTTTAAGACAGGTTTTCGGGAGTGTTACGGGCATAAAAAAACCGGTGGGCAACGCCTCACCGGTTTGAACATTTGCAGCGGTGGCTTATTTCTTAATACCTACGCTCTCTTTGAGCCAGGTTTTAAATTCTTCGCCGAGGGTATTGTGGCGGATACCATATTCAACAAACGCCTGCATATAACCGAGCTTATTACCGCAGTCATGGCTCTTACCTTTCATATGGTAGGCCTCAACGGTCTCTTTCTCGATCAGCATATCGATGGCATCCGTCAGCTGGATCTCATCACCCGCTCCTGGAGGCGTTTTCGCCAGCAGAGGCCAGATTTCAGCACTCAGGACATAGCGACCTACAACAGCAAGGTTTGAAGGCGCTACGTCGGCTTTAGGCTTCTCTACGACGCCAACCATTGGCACACTCTCACCCGGCTCAAGGTTAACGCCTTTGCAGTCAACCACACCGTATGCCGTTACGTCTTCAACAGGCTCAACCATAATCTGGCTGCTGCCGGTTTCGTCGAAACGCTTGATCATTTCAGCCAGGTTATCCTGAGAAAGATCGGATTCGTATTCGTCCAGAATAACGTCAGGCAGAATTACCGCTACAGGCTCATCACCCACGACCGGGTGCGCGCACATAACAGCGTGGCCCAGACCTTTCGCCAGCCCCTGACGAACCTGCATAATGGTGACGTGTGGAGGGCAAATAGACTGAACTTCTTCTAACAGCTGACGCTTAACGCGCTTTTCCAGCATGGCTTCAAGTTCAAAGCTTGTATCGAAATGGTTTTCGATAGAGTTTTTAGATGAATGCGTAACCAGCACAATTTCAGTGATGCCGGCTGCGATACATTCATTAACGACATACTGGATTAATGGCTTATCAACCAGAGGCAGCATCTCTTTAGGAATCGCCTTGGTTGCTGGTAACATCCTGGTCCCCAATCCCGCTACCGGGATAACGGCCTTTCTGACTTTCGAATTTAGGGCAGCCATTCAAATTCTCCTGAGCTGTTCAAGTTTTGAACTTTTATGCAATAAATAACGCGTTGAGTATATCAGCCTCGCCCCGCAGTCCGGGTCTGAAAAGAACGCGTTGCCGATCAATTAGGATAAATACGCATGAAACCGGGCAGCGATAGTAGCACTCCCCGCAAAACACAGGTAAAGCAATCTTAAAATGACGATCCAATTGCTTATTCCGTGGACAACATTAAGCGTAGCCGCCCCCCGGCGCCCCAAATTTGGCACTGCCAGGAGGAACAGCGGTGGCTAATTTGATTAAGATACGCCGTTCCCAACGTCCCAAGCGGTACACCGTTACTCACCTGAATATGGTGTTCACCGGTATTCAGTGATGCATTGAGACCGGCTGAAACGAGGATCAGATTTTTTAAACCGCTGTGGTAATAGCCGACCAATAGCGGAAACTGTCCAGGCAAATTGGCCTGACGAAAAAGCTGGTTTACCTGTTTGAGTAAACTGCCTAACTCCGGCAACCGTTGTCCCTGATGGGATAACTGTTCCTGCAACAAACCATTAAATAGCGCACGAAGAAGCAACGCCGCTAATACACCGTTATCCCCCGCCCGGGTGACATCCAGGGAATAAAACGCAAGGTCAGAGTCAGACAGTGGCGCAATATCCAGCACCAGCCCAGGCTGGTCAGCGGCCACCAGCTGCCGATAATTTACGCGACAGTGGGAAATAGTTTGCTGGACGGGCGGCTGGAGCTCTTGCAACAGTTTCGCCGCAGCAGGCGGATTACTCACCAGCGCGTCCCAGTCCTGGAAAAGACGTTCCTCTTCCTCTACCCGGGAATTAAACATATTCGGATAAAGGCACGCTAAGACCGTTTCTCGCAGCCGGTTCAAATCTTTAACCGGTTTAAGCAGAATATCCTGTACCCCAAGACGTAATGCTTTTGCGATATCCGCCATGTTTTCGGTGGCAGAGATCACCAGAATCGGCGTCTGATTGCCTTCGTTACGCAGATGCTCAACCAGCTTCAGTCCATTCATGCGCGGCATCGCAATGTCGCAAATCATCAAATCGGGCGTAATGCTGATCATTTTTTCCAGGGCGTCGATGCCATCTTCAGCCAGTGACGTCATTGCGCCCAGCGAGGATAACCACGAATCCAGTAGCGATCGGAAAACGGGCTCGTCTTCAACAATCAAAATGTGTTTTCCGGCCAATGGCTGCGTCATGGTTCCTCCCCTGGCTGACAGTAACTAAATAGTGGCATGCGATCGGCACTATCGCCTGTCAGATTTTGCTGAAGTAGTCAAAAAAAGGTGCTTAACGTGCGGTTTGCACAAAAGGCAACAATTCGTCCATTTTCTTTTCGACGGCTAACGAGCCCGCTGCGATGGCGGCCTCAGCCCGATGGAAATCAAGAGTAGAGATTTGCGGACAGTACGGCTGAATAAGAATATCCGGAGGATCGCCTGCCATACGGTTACGTTTAAGGCGATTCTCGAGTACCTGAATTGACGTGGTCATGATTTCTATCGCCGTCGGCGCAGCAACCGAACGACGAGCGGTCATACGCCCGATTCTTCCGCGCAGGCGCTCGTGCCAGGCCAGTTTCTCGCCCTCAGCATCTTCGCTCTGGAGATTGACCGGCATGAGATCCTGTTGCATCAGGTGGGCGTCGTGCTGCAGGTCGACGGCAATCACGATGTCAGCACCCATTGCACGCGTCAGAGAGATGGGAACCGGGTTAACGACGCCACCATCGACAAGCCAGTAACCGTTGTGTGGGACAGGCGCCATGAGTCCCGGCATACTGCAGGAGGCACGCACGGCAAGATGGATATCCCCTTCGGTTAGCCAGAGTTCGCGACCTGTACTGAGGTTCGTCGCGACGGCGCCGAAAGGCATCTGACAATCAGTGAAGTCTTCGAGGGGCATAACCTGGCGGAACTGGTTAAAGACGCGTTCGCCGCGCAGCAGTCCACCACGCTGCCAGGAGAGGTCCATCAGACGCAGCACGTCCCAGTAGCTGAAGGAGCGCACCCACGTCTCGAGCTCCGGTAGCTTTCCGCACGCGTAAGCGGAGCCGACAAGCGATCCGATTGAGCACCCTGCAACAATATCGACAGTAATGCCCATCTGATTTAAGGCATTAATCACGCCGATGTGTGACCATCCCCGGGCGGCACCTGAACCCAGCGCCAGCCCAATTTTAACCTTTCTCATTAGTCCTGTTTTACGTCCCCTGGATTCCTGACATGGCATCAACGCAACGCCTCAGTTAACATAGTGCTACCCGAAGCGTTTTACGCCTTTATTTTTTTGTTCCAGGAAGAGAATCGTGTCTCAACTCTGCCCTTGTGGTAGCGCTCTGGAGTATAGCCTATGTTGCCAGCGATATCTTTCTGGCGATCAGGTTGCACCAGACCCGTCACACCTTATGCGTTCACGGTACACTGCTTTTGTGATCAAAGACGCAGACTACCTGATTAAAACCTGGCATCCATCCTGCCACGCAGCCGATTTCAAACAGGACATCGAAGCCGGGTTTGCGAACACGCAGTGGCTCGGCCTCACCGTCTATGAATCCTCTCCAGGCAGTCATGAAGATGAAGGTTACGTCAGCTTTGTTGGCCGTTTTACCGAGAACGCTAAGCCTGGCGCCATTATCGAGCGTTCCCGGTTCTTAAAGGAACGCGGGCAATGGTATTATATTGACGGAACGCGTCCACAGTTTGGTCGTAACGATCCCTGCCCGTGTGGTTCAGGTAAAAAATTTAAAAAGTGTTGCGGGCAGTAATGCCTGACAACCCAGACTTCGCAAATACAAACAGGATTTCCCGGCGATGCAATCATTACAACGTAAAGTTCTGCGCACCATCTGTCCCGATCAAAAAGGGCTGATCGCACGAATTACCAACATTTGCTACAAACATGAACTGAATATCGTGCAGAACAACGAGTTCGTTGACCACCGTACCGGCCGCTTCTTCATGCGTACCGAACTGGAAGGTATTTTCAACGACACCACCCTGCTGGCCGATCTGGACAGCGCGCTTCCGGAAGGCTCCGTGCGCGAGCTGACCCCTGCGGGCCGACGCCGCATCGTGATCCTGGTGACCAAAGAAGCACATTGCCTGGGCGACCTGCTGATGAAAGCCAACTACGGCGGTCTGGATGTCGAAATTGCGGCTGTTATTGGTAACCACGAGACCTTGCGCTCGCTGGTCGAGCGCTTTGATATTCCGTTCGAGCTGGTTAGCCATGAAGGCCATACGCGTGAAGAGCACGACGATCTGATGGCGCAGGCCATTGAAGCGCATAACCCGGACTACGTGGTGCTGGCGAAATACATGCGCGTGTTAACGCCGTCTTTCGTGGCGCGTTTCCCGAACAAGATCATCAACATCCACCACTCGTTCCTGCCGGCCTTTATTGGTGCGCGTCCATACCACCAGGCGTACGAGCGCGGCGTGAAGATCATCGGCGCGACAGCCCACTACGTGAATGACAATCTGGACGAAGGTCCCATCATCATGCAGGACGTGATTCATGTGGATCACACTTACACCGCTGAGGACATGATGCGTGCAGGGCGTGACGTTGAGAAGAATGTGTTAAGCCGCGCGCTGTATCAGGTACTGGCCCAGCGTGTCTTCGTTTACGGCAACAGAACCATCATTCTTTAATCTTTCGGAAAATGAATTGATTAGCTTTGCGCCTTTACGGATAAAAAGCAGGCAAACAACTTCATTTCCCTAAAGGAAAGCTTTACAGGGGCGTCTCATTTGATATGATGCGCCCCGCTTCCAGCAGGAAGCAAGCCAGTAAAAAAGCATTACCCCGTGGTGGGGTTCCCGAGCGGCCAAAGGGAGCAGACTGTAAATCTGCCGTCATCGACTTCGAAGGTTCGAATCCTTCCCCCACCACCATCTCTCAGCACGACCTCAAAATTTGAATTACCCCTGGTGGGGTTCCCGAGCGGCCAAAGGGAGCAGACTGTAAATCTGCCGTCATCGACTTCGAAGGTTCGAATCCTTCCCCCACCACCATCACTTCCCCAACATAAAAAAACCGAGTCCGCCCTTGTAGGCCGGGTAAGGCGCAGCCGCCACCCGGCGACAGAAACCTACATCGGAGGCAAACGACGCCTGACCGGCGAACTCTTCACAATCGACGTATTACACTGGGCATGTTCCGCCAGGCCGTCCAGCAGCGCATCAAGCTGTTCGATTGACCGCACCACCAGCCTGATGACGAAGCAGTCCTCCCCGGTGACTTTGTCGCTCTCAATACACTCCGGCATCGCCTGAATATACTTATCCACCTTATGCAACAGCCCTGGCAACGGCCGTACGCGTACCAGCGCCTGCAGCGTATACCCCAGCGCCGCCAGATTCACCCGTGCACCATACCCCTGAATCACACCGCGCTCTTCCAGCCGCTTCAGGCGTTCTGCCGTGCTGGGGGACGTCAGACCGATGCGGCCGCTGAGCACCTTCAACGACATGCGCGCATCCTCAACCAGGCAGGCTAAAATTTGTCGGTCGATATCATCGATAAGGCATTCCATTCTTTTCACCTAATTTTAAAAAGCCATTTACCTTTTCAACCTTATCTCACCCCTGTAAAACCCGACAGCGATTTTCGACAATAGCGTCATTAATCAGGAGGTGGATGATGCGTGATTTCCATAAAGGCGTCTGGCAAATGAGCCTGGCGATGTTAATTTCCGGCTCTATCGGCGCGTTTGTTTTGCTCTCCGGTCTGCCGGTGACGGAAGTGGTGTTCTGGCGCTGTCTTATCGGGGCTATGGCGCTTTTTATTTTTATCCGGGCAAGTCAAAAGCCCTTCAGCCCCCTCACCCGCACCACGCTGCTGCTGGCTATTCTTGGCGGCGTGGCGCTAGTGGTGAACTGGCTGCTGCTCTTCGCGGCCTATGAGCGCATCTCAATTGGTCTTTCAACCGTGGTCTATAACACCCAGCCTTTTATGCTGGTCTTGATGGGGATGTTTCTGGGTGAACGCGTCAGCCTGGTGAAATGGGGCTGGCTATTCCTCGCCTTTGGCGGCGTGGTGATCCTGCTCTCCAGCGAGCTCACCGGCGCGCATGGCAGCGAATGGCTCACCGGAATAGGTTTGGCCATGGCCGCGGCCTTCTTCTACGCGCTGACGGCAATCATTGCGCGCAAACTGAAAACAATCGCACCGCAGCATATTGCCTTTATCCAGGTGCTGACCGGCGTCGTGATGCTTTTGCCGTTTGCCAGCCTGCCGTCATTTTCCGGCGATTTCCCCTGGCCGATGCTGCTGACGCTCGGCATTGTCCATACCGGCATTATGTACCAGCTGCTCTACAGCGCAATTCAGAAGCTGCCTACGCCCATCACCGGCTCCCTGTCGTTTATCTATCCGGTGGTGGCAATTGTTGTCGATAATCTGGTGTTCGGACACGCGCTTAATCTGACGCAGCTGGCGGGCGGCGCGCTGATCCTGTTTGCTGCCGCGGGCAACAACCTGGGCTGGGGCGAAAAAAAACCCCGCGAGCGCGGGGTTAGTATCAAAACGGCGAATTAGCGACGGGCGCGTACAATCTGGTATTTGCGCGTCAGGTACTCCACCGGCGCGCTCCAGATGTGGACCAGGCGGGAGAACGGGAACAGCACAAACAGCGTCATCCCCAGCACCAGGTGAACGCGGAAGATAAACGCCACGCCGTACAGGTGCTCAGATGCTCCGCCGTGGAAGGTCACCACGGACTGCGCCCAGCCGACCAGCTTCATCATTTCGCTTCCGTCCATATGCTGCGCCGAGAACGGAATGGTCAGCAGACCCAGCGCGCACTGTACCATCAGCAGGGAGAGGATCAGGATATCCGCTGCGGTTGTGGTGGCACGCACGCGCGGGCTGAACAGACGACGCTTGAGCAGCAGCAGGCCGCCAACAAGGGTCATCACGCCGCAGGCACCGCCCGCGATCATCGCCATCTTCTGCTTCACCTCAATCGGCAGCCACGCTTCATACATCCAGTGCGGCGTCAGCATCCCGAGGAAGTGACCGGCAAAAATGCCCAGAATCCCGATGTGGAACAGGTTAGACGCGACGTGCATCCCCTTGCGGTCCAGCATCTGGCTGGAGGCGGCACGCCAGGTGTACTGGCCATAATCGTAACGCAGCCAGCTTCCCACCAGGAACACGGTGCCCGCGATATACGGGTAAATGTCAAAGAAGAACATATTCAGGAAGTGCATTAGTGCCGTCCTCCGTTAGAGATATTCAAATATTGCGGGGCAACCGCGCCGGCAAAACGGCGCTGGTGAGCAGCGATTTCAGACTCGCCGCAGTTCTGGTCGGCAAAGAATTTGACCTGCTCTTCTTCCCAGACCGCATCCAGCGCCTGTGGCGTATCGTCACGGGCCTCATCGGCGATTTTCTCCGCCACTTTTTCACTGTCGACAGAGGCGTTGGCGAGCTTCACCAGCAGATCGAACAGCACCGCGTAGCGGCTCTCACGCTGCTGAAGACGCGCGCCGAGCAGCGCCAGGATCGGCGCGATGTCCTGCAGACCGCCCAGCGCCTCTTCTTTTGGCAGCTGCGCCAGATATTCCAGATAGAGCGGCAGGTGATCCGGCAGCTCGCGGCTGTCGAGCTGCAGGCCGTGCTGCTCGTACTGTGCCATCAGGTCAACCATCGCCTGACCGCGGTCGCGGGATTCACCGTGAACGTGTTCGAACAGCAGCAGCGAGGTCGCACGCCCCCGATCAAACAGCTGACTGTAGTCCGCCTGCGCATCAAGAAGATCGCGCGCCAGCAGGTCACGGAGGAAAACGCCCAGCTTCTGGGCATCTTCTTTATCCAGGTTTTCAGATGCCGCAAGCGCATCAAAAAGTTCCTGCTGGTGCTGCGCCAGCGCAGCATCCGGGTACTCGAGCAGACGCGAAACAATGACGAGTTCAATCATGAGTGCGGCTCCGTTTTACTGGTCACATCCATGGCGTCGATGCGGCGGCTGTTGAACAGGTTGAATTTGCTGTCTGACCCGTGGCAGCCGTCGCCAAAGGTAAAGCCACAGCCGTTTTTCTCCGGGAAGGCCTCGCGGGCCAGCTCACGGTGGCTGCTAGGCACCACGAAACGGTCTTCGTAGTTGGCAATCGCCAGATAGCGGTACATTTCCTGCGCCTGCGCTTCGGTCAGACCGACCTCTTCCAGCGCGCGGGTGTCGGTTACGCCGTCCACGGTTTCGGCACGCTTGAAGTGGCGCATCGCCAGCATACGCTTCAGCGCCAGCAGTACGGGCTGGGTATCCCCTGCGGTCAGCAGGTTGGCCAGGTACTGAACCGGAATACGCAGGCTCTCCACGTCCGGCAGAATGCCGTTGCTGCCCAGCTCACCCGCGTCAGCGGCAGACTGAATCGGCGACAGCGGCGGCACGTACCAGACCATCGGCAGCGTGCGGTATTCCGGATGCAGCGGCAGGGCCAGCTTCCAGTCCATCGCCATTTTGTACACCGGAGACTGCTGCGCGGCGTCGATTACGCTCTGCGGAATGCCGTCCTTCAGCGCCTGCTCAATCACCTTCGGATCGTTCGGGTCGAGGAACACGTCCAGCTGACGCTGATACAGATCCTTCTCGTTCTCGGTGCTCGCGGCGTTTTCAATCGCGTCCGCGTCGTACAGCAGCACACCGAGGTAGCGAATACGGCCTACGCAGCTTTCGGAACAGACGGTCGGCATACCGGCTTCGATACGCGGGTAGCAGAAGATGCACTTCTCGGACTTACCGCTCTTCCAGTTGAAGTAGATCTTTTTGTACGGGCAGCCGGTGATGCACATGCGCCAGCCGCGGCACTTGTCCTGGTCGATCAGCACGATGCCGTCTTCTTCACGCTTGTAGATGGCGCCGCTCGGGCAGGTCGCCACGCACGCCGGGTTAAGGCAGTGCTCGCACAGGCGCGGCAGATACATCATGAAGGTGTTTTCGAACTGGCCGTACATCGCCTTCTGCATGTTCTCGAAGTTCTGGTCTTTGGCGCGTTTTTCGAACTCGCCGCCCAGAATCTCCTCCCAGTTTGGACCGCTGGTAATTTTGTCCATGCGCTGACCGGTGATCAGCGAGCGGGGACGGGCGATCGGCTGGTGTTTACCTTCCGGCGCGTTGTGCAGATTCTGGTAGTCGTAGTCAAACGGCTCGTAGTAATCCTCGATGCCCGGCAGGTGCGGGTTAGCAAAGATTTTTCCCAGAAGCCAAGCGCGGTTACCCATGCGCGGCTGCAGCTTGCCGTTGATTTTGCGGATCCAGCCGCCCTTCCACTTCTCCTGGTTTTCCCAGTCGGTCGGGAAGCCGGTGCCCGGCTTGCTTTCCACGTTGTTGAACCAGGCGTATTCCATACCTTCGCGGCTGGTCCAGACGTTTTTACAGGTGACCGAGCAGGTATGGCAGCCGATGCATTTATCCAGATTCAGCACCATGCCGACTTGTGAACGAATTTTCATTTTACGCTCTCCTGTACCTGGTCATTACCTTCGCCGTCTAACCAGTTAATATTCTTCATCTTACGTACCACCACGAACTCATCGCGGTTCGATCCTACGGTGCCGTAGTAGTTAAAGCCGTAGGCCAGCTGCGCATAGCCACCGATCATGTGGGTCGGCTTCGGCGTAATGCGGGTCACGGAGTTGTGGATCCCGCCGCGCTGCTCGGTGATCTCTGACCCCGGCAGGTTAACGATACGTTCCTGCGCGTGGTACATCATGGTCATCCCGGCCGGTACGCGCTGGCTCACCACCGCACGCGCCGTCAGGGCACCGTTGCTGTTGAACACTTCGATCCAGTCGTTATCTTCAATACCCAGATCTTTGGCATCCGTTTCGCTCATCCAGACAATCGGACCGCCGCGCGACAGGGTCAGCATCAGCAGGTTGTCGCTGTAGGTGGAGTGGATACCCCACTTCTGGTGCGGCGTCAGGAAGTTCAGCGCCTTCTCCGGGTTACCGTTCGATTTCGCGCCCATCACCGCTTTCACGGAGCGGGTGTCGATAGGCGGACGGTACACCAGCAGGCTTTCACCGAAGTCGCGCATCCACTGGTGGTCCTGATACAGCGACTGGCGGCCGGACAGGGTGCGCCATGGGATCAGCTCGTGAACGTTGGTGTAGCCCGCGTTATAGGACACATGCTCGTCTTCCAGACCTGACCAGGTCGGGCTGGAGATAATCTTGCGCGGCTGGGCCTGAATATCGCGGAAGCGGATTTTCTCTTCCTCTTTATTCGTCGCCAGATGCGTATGGTCGCGACCGGTGAACTCGCTCAGCGCCGCCCAGGCCTTCACCGCGACGTGGCCGTTGGTTTCCGGGGCCAGGGTCAGGATCATCTCTGCCGCATCAATCGCCGTGTTCAGCATGGGCTGGCCTTTCGCCGGGCCGTCCGCTTTGGTGTAGTTGAGCTTGCACAGCAGGTCCATTTCGCTCTGGGTGTTCCAGGCGATGCCTTTGCCGCCGTTACCGATTTTCTCCATCAGCGGGCCGATGGAGGTAAAGCGCTCGTACGTTGCCGGGTAATCACGTTCAACCGGAATGATGTGAGGCGCGGTCACGCCCGGAATCAGGTCGCATTCGCCTTTTTTCCAGTCCTTCACGTCAAGCGGCTGCGCCAGTTCGGCAGCGGAGTCGTGCTGGATGGGCAGCGTTACCACGTCGGTCTCTTTGCCGAGGTGCCCCACGCAGACTTCGGAGAAGGTCTTCGCGATGTCTTTGTAGATTTCCCAGTCGCTTTTTGATTCCCACGCCGGGTCAACGGCCGCAGACAGCGGATGAATAAACGGATGCATATCCGAGGTATTCATGTCGTCTTTTTCGTACCAGGTGGCGGTAGGCAGCACGATGTCGGAGTACAGGCAGGTGCTGGACAGACGGAAGTCGAGGGTCACCACCAGATCCAGCTTGCCGTCGAGACCGTTGTCTTTCCACTCCACCTCTTCCGGCTTCACGCCGCCCTGCTTGCCGAGATCTTTACCCTGGATACCGTTTTCGGTACCGAGCAGGTATTTCAGCATGTACTCGTGGCCTTTACCGGACGAGCCCAGCAGGTTGGAGCGCCAGATGAACAGGTTGCGCGGGTGGTTTTTACCGTTTTCCGGCTGTTCTGCCGCAAAGCGGATTGAGCCATCCTTCAGGGATTGCACGGTGTAATCCACCGGTGACATGCCCGCTTTCTTGGCCTCTTCCGCAATGCGCAGCGGGTTCGTGCCCAGCTGCGGCGCCGACGGCAGCCAGCCCATGCGCTCGGCGCGGACGTTGAAGTCAATCAGATGGCCGCTGTAGCGGGATTTATCCGCCATCGGCGACAGCAGCTCCTGTGCGGTGACCGTCTCGTAACGCCACTGGCTGGAGTGGTTATAGAAGTAGGAGGTGCTGTTCATGTGGCGTGCCGGACGCTGCCAGTCAAGGGCAAACGCCAGCGGCTGCCAGCCGGTCTGCGGACGTAGTTTTTCCTGACCCACGTAGTGCGCCCAGCCGCCGCCGCTCTGGCCGACGCAGCCGCAGAAGATCAGCATGTTGATCAGACCACGGTAGTTCATATCGAGGTGATACCAGTGGTTAAGACCCGCACCGACGATGATCATCGAGCGACCGTGGGTCTTGTCGGCGTTTTCCGCAAACTCGCGGGCGATACGCACGATCTGCGCGCGTGGAACGCCGGTGATCTGCTCCGCCCATGCCGGGGTATAAGCCTTCACGTCGTCATAGCCGGTGGCGCAGTTTTCATCACCCAGACCGCGTTCCAGGCCGTAGTTCGCCATGGTCAGGTCATAGACGGTGGTGACCAGCGCGGTAGTCCCGTCGGCCAGCTGCAGGCGTTTCACCGGCAGCTTGTGCATCAGCACGTTTTTCAGCTCAACCTTGTTGAAGTGCTCGGAACCTTCGCCGCCAAAGTACGGGAAGCCCACCTCAGCAATCTCGTCCTGGCTACCCAGCATGCTCAGACGCAGTTCCGTCTCTTCGCCGGTCGTGCCGTTACGCTGCTCAAGGTTCCACTTGCCCTTCTCGCCCCAGCGGAAGCCGATAGAGCCGTTTGGCGCCACCAGCTCACCGTTGCTGTTATAGGCGACGGTTTTCCACTCTGGGTTATTTTCCTGGCCCAGCGCGTCCACCAGATCGGCGGCGCGCAGCGTACGGCCTGCGGCGTAGTAGCCGTCACGCTCTTCGAGCATCACCAGCATCGGCATGTCGGTGTAGCGACGGACGTAGTCGGTGAAGTACTGGCTTGGTTTATCCAGGTGGAACTCGCGCAGCATGACGTGGCCCATCGCCATCGCCATCGCGGCATCGGTACCCTGTTTCGGTGCCAGCCACAGGTCGCACAGCTTGGCGATTTCCGCGTAGTCCGGGGTCACCGCCACGGTTTTGGTGCCTTTGTAACGCACCTCGGTAAAGAAGTGCGCGTCCGGCGTACGGGTCTGCGGTACGTTTGAGCCCCAGGCGATAATGTAGCTGGAGTTGTACCAGTCGGCGGACTCCGGTACGTCGGTCTGTTCGCCCCAGGTCTGTGGAGACGCTGGCGGCAGGTCGCAGTACCAGTCGTAGAAGCTCAGGCAGGTACCGCCGATTAAGGAGAGATAGCGCGCGCCGGAAGCGTAAGAGACCATCGACATCGCCGGGATTGGCGAGAAGCCTGCCACGCGGTCAGGACCGTAGGTTTTCACGGTGTAGACGTTGGAGGCCGCAATCAGCTCGTTCACCTCTTTCCAGGAAGAGCGAACGAAACCACCGCGACCGCGCGCCTGCTTGAAGCTTTTCGCTTTGTCGGCGTCCTCGATGATGGATGCCCACGCATCAACCGGATCGCTGTGCTGCACTTTCGCTTCACGCCACATTTTCATCAGGCGTTTACGCATCAGCGGATATTTGAGACGGTTGGCGCTGTAGAGATACCAGGAGTAGCTGGCGCCGCGCGGGCAGCCGCGCGGTTCATGGTTCGGCATATCCGGACGGGTGCGCGGGTAGTCGGTCTGCTGCATTTCCCAGGTCACCAGACCGTTTTTAACGAAAATCTTCCAGCTACATGAGCCAGTGCAGTTTACGCCGTGGGTAGAACGGACGACTTTGTCATGCTGCCAGCGCTGGCGGTAACCGTCTTCCCAGTCCCGGTTGGTATCCAGAACCTGGCCGTGCCCATCGGCAAACGTTTCGCCCTTCTGCTTGAAGTAGCGAAACCGGTCCAAAAACTTGCTCATCGGGTATCTCCTGTATGGAGCCTGTGGCTCTCTAAATCGACATTGCTGATTTGCAGCGAAGGTAACGCCCTGAAAGAGAGGGAGAATTGATAACGATCAAGACGACGAGGGACTTTCAGGCGAGGGATTACACCGAATACCACCAAAGCGGTATCTTTATGAATTTCATATCTATATGAAATATAAGGTCATTTCAATTACATCCTACAAAAGACCAGGCTAAATTTAACATCTCAGGTATTAAGGGGTAGAGCGCCCTGGAAAGCGATGGCGATCACAGTGTTGCCTGCGGAGTTCCTCATCTGGGCTTTCAGTATGTTGTAACTATTTTGACCCAAAAAAAACGCGGCCCGAAGGCCGCGTAAACGGATAATCACACTTACTTATTTTTTTTGGTATTACGGCCATATACCAGCCACGTAATCACAACGCAGGCGATATAGAAGATGAGGAAGACCTTCATTGCCCCCGCCGGAGAGCCGGTCAGATCCAGCGAGATGCCGAACGCTTTCGGAATAAAGAAGCCGCCAATTGCGCCAATCGCAGAGATAAAGCCCAGTGCTGCAGCTGTATCCGTTGCCGCTTCACGCATCGCCTGCTCTTCGCTTCCGCCCTGCGCCTTCACGCGGTCCATCGTCAGCTTGCGGAAGATCACGGAGATCATCTGGAAGGTAGACGCACTCCCCAGCCCGGCCGTCAGGAACAACACCATAAACACGCCGAAGAAGGCGATGAAGCTCCCGCCCTGTCCGTCAGCAGGCAGCGTCAGGAACAGCAGCGCACAGAAGACTGCCATCACGACGAAGTTAACCAGCGTCACGCGGGTCCCGCCCAGACGGTCAGAGATCATACCGCCAAGCGAACGCGCCAGGGCGCCAATAAACGGGCCGAAGAAGGCGAATTGCAGGATCTGCACGTCCGGGAACTGCGTTTTCGACAGCATCGCGAAGCCCGCCGAGAAGCCGATAAACGAACCGAAGGTCGCCAGATACAGCAGCGCCATCACCCAGAGGTGTCCACGCTTCAGCACCGGCAGCTGTTCGCTCAGCGACGCCTTCGACGCGGACAGGTCATTCATAAAGAACCAGGCTGCAAGGGTGAAGACCACGAGGAACGGCACCCAGATCCAGGCTGCGTTTTGCAGATAGAGGGAAGAACCATCCGCTTGCTCAACGCCACCGCCGCCAAAGGCTGCAAAAATGGAGACCGAGATCGCCAGGGGAGCGATCAGCTGCATCACGCTCACGCCCATATTGCCCAGACCGCCGTTAATCCCCAGCGCGCCGCCCTGCTTCGCTTTCGGGAAGAAGAAGCTGATGTTCGCCATGCTGGAGGCGAAGTTCGCCCCGGCAAAGCCGCACAGCAGGGAGATAATCACGAACACGCTGAACGGCGTTGAGGTATCCTGCACCGCAAAGCCGAGCCACACGCAAGGGACGATCATGATGCCCGTACTGAACGCCGTCCAGCGACGGCCGCCGAAGACCGGCACCATAAACGCGTAAGGGACGCGCAGCAGCGCGCCTGATAGCGACGGCAGCGCGGTCAGCATAAACAGCTGATCGGTTGTGAACGTAAAGCCGACTTTGGGCAGGTTTACCGCCACCGCGCTAAACAACATCCAGACGCAAAACGCTAATAACAAGCACGGCACGGAAATCCACAGATTCCGGCTTGCTACACGATGGCCGCGCTGTTGCCAGAACGCCGGATCCTCTGGACGCCAGTCAGTAATAACGGCACCATTTTCCCTTTCGGGAGCGGATGAGTGACTCATAGACACCTCTGATTCTCGAATGATGCTGCAAACATTAGGGTTTTAGGGCGGCGGTAAGTTGATATAAATCAAAGGAAAAGTGGGAGGATTTGCGGCGTAAAATAAGGCCTCACCCTTAGTGAGTAGGCTAATTCGGTAAAAAAGACGTGGTTTTTCACGGCACTGACGGTTCCCTGCAGCGCCCACCTCTTTCCCCCTACTCCGTTGGCAATTTAGGGGTAATCCTTTATTGGTATGGGTATACTCCAGGGTATGCACCAGAATAGCGCCATTCCTGCAAGCAGGCCACGTCAGGAGCACGCCCACTCTATGTTAAAAAGATGCTTATCTCCGCTAACGCTCGTGAATCAGCTCGCCCTGATTGTTTTGCTGTCCACCGCCATCGGCGTGACCGGCATGGCGATCTCCGGCTGGCTGGTACAAGGGGTACAGGGTAATGCGCATGCCATCAACGAGGCAGGCTCGCTACGCATGCAGAGTTACCGTCTGCTGGCGGCGGTTCCGCTGACGCAGGACGATCGGCCTTTAATCGATGAAATGGAGCGCACGGCGTTCAGCCCCGAGCTGGAAAATGCCGCCATCCGTGCCGGTCAGCAATCCCAGTTGAACGCCCTTCAGGGGTACTGGCACACCCAGCTGCAGCCGGGCCTGAAACAGGCGCGCAGTACAGAAGCCGTTGCCCAGGACGTGGCGGGGTTTGTCTCCCGCATTGACGCGCTGGTCTCCGCGTTCGACCAGACGACCGAATTACGCATCGACCGGGTGGTGATGGTGCACCGGGCCATGGCGCTGTTTATGGGGCTGCTGCTGATCTTCACCATCGTCTGGCTCCGCGCGCGTCTGCTGAATCCCTGGAAACAGCTGCTGGCGATGGCCCGCGCGGTCACCGCACGCGATTTTACCCAGCGCACGCACATTAGCGGGCGCAACGAGATGGCCATGCTCGGCCAGGCACTCAATACCATGTCGGCCGAGCTCTCCGAGAGCTACGCGGTGCTGGAGCAGCGCGTACAGGAAAAAACGGCCGGGCTGGAGCAGAAAAACGAGATCCTCTCTTTCCTCTGGCAGGCCAACCGTCGCTTGCACATGCAGGTGCCGCTATGTGAACGTCTCTCACCGGTGCTGAATGGCCTGCAAACGCTGACCCTGCTGCGCGATCTGGAGCTGCGGGTCTACGATGTGGAAGACGAAGAGAACCACCAGGAATTTACCTGTCAGTCCGATATGTCCTGCGATGACAAAGGCTGCCATCTTTGCCCTCGCGGCCTGCCGCCGCTGACCTCCGGCGGCACGACCCTGAAGTGGCGCCTGACGGACAGCCACACTCAGTACGGCATTCTGCTGGCCACCCTGCCAACCGGACGCCACCTGAGCCACGACCAGCAGCAGCTGGTTGATACGCTGGTTGAACAGCTGACGGCCACGCTGGCGCTCGACAGGCATCAGGAAAAACAGCAGCAGCTGATCGTCATGGAAGAGCGCGCGACCATCGCCCGCGAGCTGCACGACTCCATCGCCCAGTCGCTTTCCTGTATGAAAATGCAGGTGAGCTGCCTGCAGATGCAGGACGCGGAGATGCCCGACAGCAACAAGCAGCTGCTCAGCCAGATCCGCAACGAGCTGAACACCTCCTGGGTGCAGCTGCGCGAGCTGCTGACCACCTTCCGTCTGCAGCTGACCGAGCCGGGCCTGCGTCCGGCGCTGGAATCCAGCTGTCACGAATTTAGCGCCCGGCTGGGGTTCCCGGTGAAGCTGGATTACCAGCTGCCGCCGCGCTTTGTCCCCTCCCATCAGGCCATACATTTACTGCAGATCGCCCGCGAAGCACTGAGCAACGTGCTTAAACACGCTGAAGCAACGGCGGTCACGGTCACCGTCAGCCAGCACGACAATCAGGTGAAACTGACGGTTCACGATAACGGCCGCGGCGTGCCGGAAAATGCCGAACGCACTAACCACTATGGTTTAATCATTATGCGAGACCGCGCCCAAAGCCTGCGCGGTGATTGCCAGGTTCGCCGGAGAGAGACGGGCGGCACGGAAGTTGTCGTCACCTTTATTCCCGAGAAACCGCTTACAACTGCTCAAGGAGATACCCATGACTAATCAGGAACCGGCATCCATCCTGTTGATCGACGACCATCCGATGCTGCGTACTGGCGTGAAACAGCTGGTCAGCATGGCGCCCGATATCACCGTGGTGGGCGAAGCCAGCAACGGCGAACAGGGCATTGAGCTTGCCGAATCCCTCGATCCCGATCTGATCCTGCTCGATCTGAATATGCCGGGCATGAACGGACTGGAGACCCTCGACAAGCTGCGGGAAAAATCGCTTTCCGGACGCATCGTCGTCTTTAGCGTGTCGAACCATGAAGAGGATGTGGTCACGGCGCTGAAGCGCGGGGCCGATGGCTATCTGCTGAAAGACATGGAGCCGGAAGATCTGCTTAAGGCGCTGCAGCAGGCGGCGGCGGGCGAGATGGTATTGAGCGAAGCCTTAACGCCGGTGCTGGCCGCCAGCCTGCGCGCCAACCGCGCCACCTCTGACCGTGACGTCAGCCAGCTCACGCCGCGCGAGCGCGACATTCTCAAGCTCATTGCCCAGGGCCTGCCGAACAAAATGATCGCTCGCCGCCTGGACATCACCGAAAGCACGGTCAAAGTGCACGTGAAGCATATGCTGAAGAAAATGAAGTTAAAATCTCGCGTTGAAGCCGCCGTGTGGGTGCATCAGGAACGCATTTTCTAAGGATTACTCCTCCGGCAGCAGCTTCCAGCGCGGGTCGTCATCAGGCAATGCGACCAGCGGCTGCACCACAGCAAGCGTGATCTCATTGGACGAGACGCGCTGGCCTTTCTCATCTTCTACCACTGCCGAGAGGTGCCAGCGGTTTGTCGCACCTTCCTGTTCATTCCAGGCAGGTATAATCACGCTCCAGCCGTCTGCGCTGTTACTTTTGGCCGGCGACGTCAGGCTCAATGCCTGCGTATCCCCCAGCCAGTGGATCTGACGGATGCCGTGCGTGCTGCGAACCTGCAGCTTCAGCATAACGGTCTCGCCCCCTTTCAGATCCCACGGCGGCGTGGCCAGCCAGACGGACAGCGTTTTACGCTGGCGGAACTCCATCACCGGCAGGCTAGTGCGCTCCGGTGAATCGTAGCGGCTGCCGCGCAGGGATCGCGTCGCGGCAACCTCATCGGCGGAAAGCTGCTTAGCCAGCGGAACGCCAAAGCGGTAGTTGAGCTTCAGTCCAAGGTTATTCTGGCTCTCGCCGCTTTCGCCCTGCTTGTGCCCGGCGGTCAACGTGACCAGCGGAACGGGGGTATAGTTAAGCCCCAGATTGACCGCAACCGGGTTGTGGTACCCGGTTCCACTGTTGAACAGGTCAACGTTATCGCCAAAGTACTGCTCAACGCTGACGCTGGTGTTCAGGTGATGAAACCACGGCAGCCAGGCTTTAGCGGTCACGTCATATCCGCGCGCCATGCGCTGCTCCTGAACGTCAGATCGCGCGCGCCATCCGGCAAAGGGCTGATAGTAGTTCGCTGAGAGGCGAAGATTTTCCCCCCACGCTTCCGCGCCCAGCCCGGCACGCTGCAGGTTTTCATCCAGAAGATTATCGTAAAAGGTGTTGTAGCCCAGCAGCCATTTCCCGGCGACCCAGCGCTGACCGATTCCGGCGTTACTGACCAGGCCATCCGTCTGCTGCGTCAGGCCAAGCTGGCTCCAGCTGAGGTAACGGTTAGTATCATTCCACGGAATAAACCAGCTCCCGCTGCTGCCGTTAAATTTGCCGTCGTTATCCACCAGCACGTTCACGCTGGCGTTTCCCCAGGGCGACAGCCAGGACTCAATCTGCTGGTTCACTTCCCCGCTTACCGCGTCGCGCACCTGACCAAAGGCAAACTGACGCGCCTGCTCGCCGGTCGTCAGCCCGTTGTCGGTCATGCTGGCTTCACCGAAGGCTTTCGCCATTTCGGCGAGGTGTTTCTCCCCTTCGCCCGTTGGCGCCGCCAGGCCGAGATCGGGCAGACTATCCCCATTATTATCAAAGGGGTGCTGCGCCTGATGCATAAAGGAATTCGGCGCACCGTGAACGGCTCCGGCCGTAAGAAGGGGGAGTAAAAACAGCAAACGAATGCGGGACGATACAGCCATCAACGTCGTCAATAAGAACCTGTGTTTATGAATAAACTCTTATTATGTTAACGCGATAAGCCCTGAAATGCAGTCCTGGCGGACATTTCAGGATTATCCTGAAACAGCCCTTTCAGCTCCGGCACGCAGGAACCACAGTTCGTACCACAGCGCAGCTTCGCCCCCAGCGCGGTGACGGAATCACACCCTCCGGCAATCGCCTCCCGTATCGCCTCTTCCCCGACGCTGAAACAGCTGCAGATAATGCGTCCCGGATCCATCGCCTTCCCGACGCTCTGCCCGTTCAACAGGGCGTGGCGTTCTGCGGGCAGCACGGGGGGTGAATGAAAAGCGGCTTCAATCACCGTATGCGCCAGCGCCGGTAACGCGGTACCTTCCCAGAAACCCAGCATAAGCTGGCCTTCATGCCAGGCCAGCACGCTGCTGCGTTCACCGGTCTGCGCAACCTGCAGCTGCCAGCCCCGGCCGCTGGCGTGTTCCATTACCCACGACAGCAGCGGTTTATCGCACGCCACCGTCAGGCGTGAAGCTTTACGCCACCAGTAAACCGAAGACGGCATTTCCAGCCCTTCGCGGGCATAGAGTTCTCCCTGCCAGACGGGCTGCCAGGGCTGGATTCTGACGGCGGTTTGTTTACTCTCCGGCTGGCCCGAAACCGGATCGCAGCGCCCTTCCACCAGCGCATTCACCTTTCCCTGGCGGGCAAACGCAGCGTTCCAGTGCATCGGGGCAAAAGCGTTCCCTTCACGCTGGGCGTCGCTGATGCGCACTCTTGCTACCATGACGCCGCGCGGCGAACTGATGCGCGCCAGCTGACCGTCGCACAGGGAAAACCGAACGGCGTCTGCGGGGCAAACCTCAACAAAGGGTTCGGCGATATGCTGCATCAGTCTGGCCACATATCCTGTTCGCGTCATGGTATGCCACTGATCGCGGATACGACCCGAGTTGAGAATCAGCGGGTACAACGCGCTGACCGTCGCACCGTGCGACAGAGGGTTAACGGGAACAATGTTGCGGCGTGGGAAATCCCCCCCAGGCCACTGCCAGGGCTCAAGCCGCTCCCACTCCTCACGGGTTAACGTAGCCAGGTCATGAAGGTTTAACGCCCGCGCGCCGTCATTTTCAAAGGCCGTCAGCGCCGCATGCTCGCAAAAAATCTCGTGGGGATGCAGCCAGGCAAAGGCGTCACCGTGCCCCAGCCGTTTCGCCACCTGCGCGACGATCCACCAGTCCGGCTTTGCCTCACCGGGCGCGGGCAGAAACGCGCGCTGGCGCGAAATGCGTCGCTCGGAATTGGTCACCGTCCCGTCCTTCTCTCCCCAGCCCAGCGCCGGAAAGCGAATATGGGCAAACCGGCTGGTGTCGGTATCATTCATCACCTCAGAGACAATGACCAGCGGGCAGCGCCCCAGCGCCTGACACACCGCGTGGCTGTCCGGCAGCGAGACGGCAGGATTGGTGCCCATGATCCACACTGCCTTCACCTCGCCGAGGGCAATGGCGTCAAACAGCTCCACCGCCATCAAGCCCGGCGTCTGCGCCAGCCGTTCCGTTCCCCAGAAACGCGCCACCCGCGAGAGATCGTCCGGCTCAAAGTTCATGTGCGCCGCCAGCTGGTTTGCCAGCCCGCCCACCTCTCTTCCGCCCATCGCGTTTGGCTGTCCGGTCAGCGAAAACGGGCCGCAGCCCGGACGGTTAAATTTCCCGCTGGCAATGTGAACGTTAATGATGGCGCTGCACTTGTCGCTGCCGCTGGAGGACTGGTTGATTCCCATGGTGTAGAGCGTGATGGCCCGGGGCACCGTCATAAACCAGTCGTAAAACGTACCAATATCCTGCGGCGAGAGGCCGCAAAACGCCGCCACGCGGGATATCGGCCACGCGTCCGTTCCCTGAATGACATTAAGCAGACCGACGAACAGCCCGGCGTCGCTGCCGGGAGTGAGCGCCAGATGCAGGTCAGCAATATCACAGGAGGCGGTTCTGCGCGGATCGATGACCACCACTTTCATCTCCGGATTGTTGTGCTTTGCCTGTACCAGGCGCTGATACAGCACCGGATGCGTCCAGGCCGCGTTTGAGCCCACCAGCACCACCAGATCGCTGTTTTCCACATCCTCGTAGCTGCACGGCACGACGTCTTCACCAAAGGCGCGCTTGTAGCCAACGACCGCCGATGACATGCAGAGCCGGGAGTTGGTATCAATGTTCGCCGCGCCGATAAACCCTTTCATCAGCTTATTGGCGGCGTAATAATCCTCGGTAAGCAATTGCCCGGACGCGTAAAACGCCACCGCCTGCGGCCCCCATTTGTCGATAATGTCCTGGAGGCGCTCGCCTGCCGCTCCCAGCGCCTGCGCCCAGGCCACCTCAGCACCGTCAACAACGGGGCGCAGCAATCGCCCCTGTAACCCCATTGTTTCCCCCAGGGCCGATCCTTTCACGCACAAGCGGCCAAAGTTTGCAGGGTGGGTTTCATCCCCCCGAACGCTGACCGTTTCACCGTCCACGCGGGCGACCACGCCGCAGCCGACCCCGCAGTAGGGACACGTTGTCCGGGTTTCCGTCATGAGGCCTCCGCACGCATTACCAGGGCATCATTACCGACCCACACCTTGCCGTTCTCAATTTTGACCGGCCAGGCGCGCACCGCGGGTTCGCCGTTCTCCACCTGACAGCCGTCGCGCAGGCGGATACGCTGCTTGTAGAGCGGGGAGATCACCACCGGCTCCCCCGCCGCATCGCCAAGAATGCCGCGGGAAAGCACGTTCGCGCTGCTGCCAGGCTCCCGATCGTCGAGGGCGTAAACGGTTTTGCCAAAGCGGAACAGCGCGATCGGCTTACGCCCAAGCCGCGCGCCGATTCCCGCCTGCTCGGGGATATCGTCGATGCCGCAGATTTCCTGCCATCGTTTACCTTGATCCGCTGCGGTGTCGTTCACCGCCGTGCGGAACAGCGCCAGACGGTTCGGATCGTTAAGCGTGGTTTGCCATTCGCACTGGTAGGTTTCCACCACCCGGGCCATCTCCTGCTCCAGCTCGTGGGCGATGCCCAGGCTGTCGTTGAGGATGACCTCCCGCAGGTAGTCGAGACCGCCTTCCAGGTTGTCCATCCAGGTGCTGGTGCGCTGCAGGCGATCCGCCGTGCGGATGTAGAACATCAGGAAACGGTCTACGGTGCGGATCAGCGTGTCATCATCAAGATCGCTGGCGAAGAGATCCGCATGGCGCGGCTTCATCCCGCCGTTGCCGCACAGGTAGAGATTCCAGCCTTTGTCCGTGGCGATGACCCCCACGTCTTTACTCTGCGCCTCGGCGCATTCGCGGGTACACCCTGAGACCGCCATTTTGATTTTGTGCGGTGCGCGCAGGCCTTTGTAACGGTGCTCGAGCCTGACCGCGAGGCCGGTGGAGTCCTGCACGCCGTAGCGGCACCACGTCGACCCGACGCAGGATTTCACCGTGCGCAGGGATTTGCCGTAGGCGTGCCCGGTTTCAAATCCGGCTTCCACCAGCGCCTGCCAGATCTCCGGCAGCTGTTCGAGCGTGGCGCCAAACAGGTCGATACGCTGGCCGCCGGTGATTTTGCTGTACAGGCTGTAGCGTTTCGCAATCTGGCCGATGGCGATCAGCCCGTCGGCGGTTACTTCCCCCGCAGGCATGCGCGGCACAATGGAGTAGGTACCGTCCTTCTGGATATTGGCGAAGTAGCGGTCGTTGGTGTCCTGCAGCGGCAGGTGTGCCGGTTTCAGCAGATACTCGTTCCAGCAGGAGGCGAGCACTGACCCCACCAGTGGCTTACAAATTTCGCACCCGTGTCCCTGACCGTAGCGGCTAATGAGCTGGTCAAAGGTGCGGATATGGTTGACGCGCACGAGGTGGTAAATCTCCTGACGCGAGTACGGGAAGTGTTCGCAGATGTCCTTTTTCACCTCCACGCCCTGTGCCGCCAGCTGGAACTCCATCACCTGCTTCACCAGTGCGCTACATCCTCCGCAGCCGGTCGCCGCTTTGGTGCACTGCTTAATCGCGCCGATATCCGTTGCGCCCGCCCTTACTGCCTGACAGATATCGTCTTTGCTGACGTTATGACACGAACAGATTTGTGCGCTTTCCGGCAGCGCCGCCACGCCGAGCGCTTTTGGCGCACTGCCTGACGACGCGGGTAATATCAGCGTTTCCGGCTCTTTTGGCAGGGCTATCCCGTTGAGCATCATCTGTACCAGCGTGGCGTATTCGCTGGCATCACCCACCAGCACGCCGCCGAGCAGCGTTTTGCCGTCGTGGCTGACCACGATTTTCTTGTAGATTTGCTGCGGGCCGTGCGTCCACTGGTAGCTCAGCGCCCCCGGCGTGCGGCCGTGAGCATCGCCGAACGAGGCCACGTCCACGCCCAGCAGCTTGAGTTTGGTGCTCATATCCGCGCCGGCGAAGGTTTTCTCCTCTCCCGCCAGCGCGGCGGCGGCCACCCTCGCCATCTGGTAGCCGGGCGCAACCAGCCCGAAGATTTTCCCTTCCCACAGGGCGCATTCACCAATGGCCAGCACGTCCGGATCGGAGGTCTGACAGCGGTCGTCAATGCCGATCCCACCGCGTTCGCCGATAGCCAGCCCGCTGCTGCGCGCCAGCGCGTCCTGCGGACGAATGCCGGCAGAAAAGACCACCATGTCTGTTTCAAGCTGTTCGCCATCGGCAAAGCGCAGCACCAGCCCGCCGCCCGCGGCGGCGATCTCCGTCGTTGCTTTACTGGTATGCACACCGACGCCAAGCGCCTCGATTTTCTTGCGCAGCATCGCCGCGCCGTCGTTGTCGAGCTGGACCGCCATCAGATTGGGCGCAAACTCCACCACGTGAGTTTCCAGCCCGAGCTGCTTCAGGGCATTCGCCGCCTCCAGCCCCAGCAGCCCGCCGCCAATCACGACACCGCGGCGTGAGCCCGCCGCGTGCGCCGCAATCTTGTCCAGATCGTCAAGGGTGCGGTAGACAAAACAGCCCGGCAAATTGTGGCCCGGCACGGGCGGCACGAACGGGTATGAGCCGGTCGCCAGCACCAGTTTATCCCAGTGGGTTTCGTGCCCGCTGGCGGTACGCACCACGCGCGCGTCGCGATCGATAGCGACAATCTGCTGCGACAGGCGCAGCTCAATGCCGTTGTTGGCAAAGAAATCCCCCTCCACCAGCGAAAGCGACGCCGCGCTGCGGCCGCCAAAATATTCCGACAGATGCACGCGGTCATAGGCGGCATAGCGCTCCTCGCCAAAGACAACGATCTGATACTGCTGATGCAGATTGTGGTTAACGCAGTCTTCGAGGAAATGATGGCCGACCATACCGTGCCCAACCACCACCAGAGTAGGTTTTGTCATAGCGTTCTGTCCTGCAACCTGCGGTTGCGTAGTGAAACGATCGAACAGCCAGTCCGCGTGCGCGGGCGCAGCCGTTGCCAGTAAATCGGTAAATGTTGCCGCGCTGCGGCAGTCCCCCATCAGCAGCACGCCAGCCAGCGCCCCCTGATGGATCAGTAAACGACGATAGTGACGGGTCAGCGGATCCCATGCGCTCCAGACCACATCGCCCTCCTGCTCTGCCGCGCGACCGAGGCTGAACAGCTCCACGCCGGTCACCTTGAGGCGCACGCCGTTGTCGGTCAGGGCAAACGGCGCGGTGACATCTCCGGCCAGCCGGACGGCGAGGATATCCGCCTGCGCCAGACAAGGGGCGACCAGGCCAAACGTCTGGCCGTCAATTTCACAGCATTCGCCAATGGCGTAGACGTCCGGCGCGGAGGTTTGCATCTGGTGATCCACCACGATGCCGCGCGCGCAGCGAATGCCGCTGGCCTGCGCCAGCACGACGTTGGGCTGCACGCCCGTCGCCAGCACCACGCGCGCGGCGGCGACGCTGCGTCCGTTCAGCAGCGTCACGCTATTCCCGTCAATCGCCGCGATGCCTGAGGCGAGCTCACAGCGCACGCCCCGCGCCGCCAGCGCCTCTTCCAGCAGCACGCCCGCCTTCTCATCCAGCTGCTGCTCCATCAGCCACCGACCGCGATGAACAAGGGTGACGTTGTCCCCTGAGCGCGCCAGCGCTGCTGCCGTCTCAACCCCGAGCACGCCGCCGCCCAGCACTACCGCCGGACCGGCGATCGCCCGAATGGCCCGGATATCCTCCAGGGTACGGAACGTGAAGACATGCGTCGCATTGCAGCCGGGAATTGGCGGAACAAAGGGCGTTGATCCGGTGGCAAACACCAGCGCATCCCAGCCCAGCGTGCGGGCGGTGGTTTGCACTTCCCGCGTGTCCACATTCACGGCGAGCGCCTTTTCGCCCCGCAGCACCGTCACGCCCCGTTCCTGGTACCAGTCGTCATTCTGAAGACAGATGCCCGCCGCCGTTTTTTCACCGCCCAGCACCGGCGAAAGCTGGATGCGGTTATAGGCATGCTCCGGCTCGTCACCGATGACGGTAATAGTGAAACGATCGGCAGCACGCCCGGTGAGCGAGGCAATCAGCCGCGTGGCCGCCATGCCATTTCCGATAATGACCAGTCGCATCAAAGCCCCCTCGCTACGCCGCTTTCGGCTGCTTTTCGTAGAGGAAATGCAGGATCTGCTGGCGCATGTGGTGATAGCGGCTGTCGTCGGCCAGCTGCACCCGGTTACGCGGGCGCGGCAGGTCAACGTGCAGGATCTCCCCGACGGTCGCCGCCGGGCCGTTGGTCATCATCAGCACGCGATCGGAGAGCAGCACCGCCTCGTCCACGTCGTGGGTAATCAGCACGATGGTGGTGTTCAGCGCCTGCTGGATCTGCATCACCGAGTCCTGCAGATGGGCGCGCGTCAGCGCATCCAGCGCGCCGAAGGGTTCATCCATCAGCAGGACTTTCGGCTTCATCGCCAGCGCGCGGGCAATCCCGACGCGCTGCTTCATGCCGCCGGAGATCTCCCCCGGGCGCTTGTGCAGGGCGTGCCCCATCTGCACGCGGTCGAGGTTGTGCTCAATCCACTCCCGGCGCTCCGCCTTGCTCATGCTGTGGCGAAACACGTGATCTACTGCCAGGACCACGTTGTCGAAGCAGGTGAGCCACGGCAGCAGCGAATGGTTCTGGAATACCACCGCGCGCTCCGGACCCGGCCCGGCAATTTCGCGGTTGTCGCAAATCAGCCCGCCTTCCGTCGGCAGCGTGATCCCAGCGATAAGGTTCAGCAGCGTCGATTTACCGCAGCCGGAGTGCCCAATCAGGCTGACGGTTTCGCCCTCATGGATATCAAAAGAGACGTTCTGCAGCGCCAGAAATTCGCCGCTGGCGGTGGAAAAACGCTGGCTCACGGCCTGGACCTGGATTAATGGTTTCATGTTCGCTCCTTATTTTTCCTGCCAGCTAAAGCGACGGGCGATCAGCATCAGCCCCTGCTCCAGCAGCAGCCCGACCACGCCAATGATGACGATGGCGATGAGAATGTTTTCGACGTTGAGGTTGTTCCACTCGTTCCAGATCCAGAAACCGATCCCTAAACCGCCGGTCAGCATCTCGGCGGCGACAATCACCAGCCAGGCGATGCCGATGGAGAGGCGCACCCCGGTCAGCACCGCGGGCAACACCGCCGGGAAGAGAATGCGGCGCATGATGGTCCACTCGGAAAGCTGCAGCACCCGGGCCACGTTGAGGTAGTCCTGCGGAATACGCCGCACGCCTTCGGCGGTGTTGATCACCATCGGCCAGATGGAGCAGATAAAAATGGTCCAGCTCGACGCGGGCTCCGCTTTCTGGAACAGCAGCAGGCCGATGGGCAGCCAGGCCAGCGGGCTAACCGGGCGTAACAGCGCGATCAGCGGGCCGAACATGCGCGAAAAAAAGGTGAAGCGGCCAATCAGGAAACCGAGCGGGATCCCGGCGAACGCGGCCAGGCCAAAGCCCACCGCCACGCGCTGTAATGAGGCGAGCACGTTCCAGCCGATGCCCATGTCGTTTGGCCCGTCGCGATAAAACGGATCGGCAAACAGGGTAATAGCGGAATCGAGCGTGCTGAGCGGCGTCGGGAAACCTTTGCTGTTAATCGCCGCCAGCTGCCAGAGCACCACCAGCAGTCCCAGCCCCAGAAAAGCCGGAATGATGCGCTGAAGGATCGCGTTAATCCGACGCGCAAACGTCGGCGTACGGCGGCGAACCTGCACCGGAGGCAGGACAATCACCTCTCCACTCTCCGGCGTCTCGTGTGATTTTGTCTTTTGCAGATGCTGCATAATCAGGCCCCTTTACGGTGAATGGCGAAACGGCTGGCGTATCTTTCCGGGTCGGTACCGTTCCAGACGGTGCCGTCCATCAATGTGCTGCTGCGTAGTGGTGAAGTCGGTGTGGTAATGCCCCCCACCGCCGTGGCGGCATCCTGCCAGACCGCAGTCTGGTTAATGCGTTGTGCGATGCCCGCATAGTCCGGGGCGGCTTTGAGCAAGCCCCAGCGGCGGAACTGGGTTAAGAACCACATGCCGTCGGAGAGATACGGGTAGCTGACGGCCCCCTCGTTGAAGAAGCGGATCGGGTGCGCGTCCTGCCAGCGCTGGCCCAGGCCGTTGTCGTACTCGCCGAGCATGCGTCCGGTGAGATACTGCTCTTTGCAGTTGAGCCACGCCCGGCGGGAGAGGATCTGCGCGGTTTCGCGTTTGTTTTCCGGGGAGGCCTCAATCCAGCGCGCCGCCTCCAGCACTGCGCTCACCAGCGCCCGGGCGGTGTGCGGGTTTCTCTCCACCCAGTCGCGACGCGTCCCGAGGATTTTTTCCGGATGGTCGGCCCAGACAGACTGCGACGTGGCGGCGGTAAAACCGATGCGGTCGTTGATGGCACGCGCGTTCCACGGCTCGCCGACGCAAAAGCCGACCATGTTGCCAATGCGCATGTTCATCACCATCTGCGGCGGCGGCACCACCACCGTGCGCACGTCGTCAAAGGGGTGAATGCCCGCGCTGGCCAGCCAGTAGTAGAGCCACATGGCGTGCGTCCCGGTCGGGAAGGTGTGCGCGAAGGTATAGGTGCCAGGCGCCTGCTGCCCAATCCGCTTTTTCAGCCCGTCAAGGTCATGAACGCCCTTCTCTGCCAGATCGCTGGAGAGCGTAATCGCCTGGCCGTTCTGGTTGAGGGTCATCAGGTTAGCCATCTGCTGTGGCTTGCCGGCGATGCCCAGCTCCAGTCCGTACAGCAGGCCGTAGAGAATGTGCGCGGCATCGAGTTCGCCCGCCACCAGCTTGTCGCGCACCGCCGCCCAGCTCGCCTCTTTGGTGGGCACGATGGTAATACCGTATTTTTTATCAAACCCTTTCAGCGCAGCGATAACCACCGGGGCACAGTCGGTCAGCGGGATAAACCCGATGCGTACTGTTTCCTGCTCCGGTTTATCCGAGCCTGCCGCCCATGCGGCCTGCATGACACCCGGCAACAGCATTGCACCACTCGCCAGCATGCTGGCCTGCAAAAAACGCCGTCTCGACAAATCCGCCATGACCACTCCTGAAAAAAAACCAAAAAAAAGCGCCCACGGTGCCGAAGCACCAGTGGACGCCTTTATCCCGAAGACGGATGCACCGCCGTTGGCGCATCGTCAAAAATGGTTAATCTGATAATGCAAAGTGAATGCCAGGTTTTAACACACCGTTTCTTGCGGCGCTTACCGTTATTCCCTCGCCTTTACGCACCGCAAACAGGCATAAAATGCCCGCTGACCGTGCAGCTACTCCTTTGGTGTTACCTGCCATACATTCTTCACCATGAGCAGCGCGCGGGCGATATCCACCATCCTTTGGTTCTTGTCCATCGCCATTTTGCGCAGCGCCGTCCAGGCCTGTTCCTCACTCATATTCTGGTGGGTCATCAGCACGCTCTTCGCTTTATCAATGATTTTGCGCTCTTCAAGCGTATCGCGCAGCGACGCAAGCTGACGTGAGAGCTGCTCTATCTCGCGCGCCTGCTGGCGAACCAGGGTAAGCAACGGTTTTTCCGGATAGCGGATCGGCGGGTCATCCTGTTCATCGCCGGGGAGCGCGTACTCATCGTCACGGTGAATGCATTCGTCCACCGCGACCATCAGATCGGCGATGATCGTCTCCTCCAGCGTGCGCAGATGCTCAAGGCGCGCGGTTTGCAGAGCAAACCAGGCCAGCGCCGTAAGGCCGTTATCGGCGGCGGGCTGGCGGGTACAGGCCACGCGCCGGAGCTGCTCCGTTTCACGATCGGGCTGACAGTGCATTGAAAAGGTGGTCTGAACGTCAGCTGAGCTGTGTGAGAGAAAGATCTCAAAGCAGGCCTGCTGCCCGTCAATGCGGTCAACCAGCCTCTGACGAGTCACATCATCGAAAAAACCCTGCGTGAAGCCAATCGCCCCCAGCGCACGCTCCTGTCCCGCCAGCTCTTTGCCCTGCATCAGGCTATAAAGCGCGACAAAACGTCCTGCGATTTGCGGATCGTCAATGCTGTCATTAAGCTGCGGCACGATACTGAGCAGATGGCGAAGCATGCGGGAGTAGTGTTCCATCGCCTGGGGTGCCGTTACCGTCTGCTGAATCACACCGTCACGCAGCGCGGGAAGCGTATCCAGGCTCAGGAGCGCGCCGCCGATGCGTTCACAGACGGCACTTCCCGGAATCGGCGACTGTGTTTCAAGAATGGCGTAAAGGGCTGCGAGGTTTTCATCCACCAGCGCCCGGCTGGCTTTGCATTCGGGAGCGTACAGCTTGCCCTGTGAGCAGAGCCAGACGTTGGACGCCCCGCGCTCGCACTGTAACATGTGCACCAGTTGGCTAATGCCGTGCACAAGCACGCCCAGCTGTGCCAGCTTGCTGAACTGCTCCTGGCGCATCATTTTTGCGCGCGTGAGCCATTCGGCAGCGCCTGGCGAAATGCCTGCCATTAATGTCATGCTTACTCTCCCGGACAGCGAAACTCCGGGGAATTAAGCAATATTCGTGCCTTTATAAGAACAGGAGTCAACATGCAGAAGATTGTGATCGTCGCCAACGGTGCGGCCTACGGCAGCGAATCCCTTTTCAACAGCCTGCGCCTGGCGATCGCGCTACGTGAAAAAGAGAGCGACCTGGCGTTACGCCTCTTTTTAATGTCGGACGCCGTCACCGCCGGGCTGAAGGGACAAAAGCCGGCCGAGGGTTATAACATTCAGCAGATGCTGGAGATCCTGACCGCACAAAACGTGCCGGTGAAGCTGTGCAAAACCTGCACCGACGGGCGCGGTATCACCGGGCTGCCGCTGATTGATGGCGTAGAAATTGGCACGCTGGTTGAACTGGCCGAGTGGACGCTGTCCGCTGATAAAGTATTAACTTTTTAATAATAAACCCGTAAAAATATTATTTTCTTATGGACGCGGTTTCAGCATCAAGTTTACCTGCGGGGTTGCCGATAGGCATGGAAACAACACAGCAGGTATTTCACTTATGTTCAGATCGATTCGTGCACGCATCATCGCGGCGACGGCAGGCTGTCTGGTCGTCGCCCTTCTCCTCAACACCGTTATTAACTTCCAGGTCACACGCCAGGATAACCAGCAGTCACAGCGCGATATCCTGACCAGCACCAGCGCCAGCCATAACATGGCGATTGCCGACTGGGTAAAAAGCAAGATGACGGTTATCGCCTCTGCCCAGACCGTTGCGCTGAGTGACGACCCGGTTCCGGTGTTTAAACAGCTTGCGCAGGCGGGTGGATTCACCAACGTTTATGTCGGCTACGCCAGCAAAACGGCGAAATTCTCTGAGCCCGCGGGCGTACCTGCGGATTATGACCCGACCATTCGCCCGTGGTATCAGCAGGTGGTCAGCACGGACGGCCCGGTCGTCACCGCGCCTTACGTTGATGCAGGTACCGGTAAACTGGTGGTGACTTTCGCCGTGCCGGTGAAAGAGAATGGCGCCCTGAAAGCGGTGGTGGCGGGCGATGTGGCCATGGACAGCGTGGTGGCGAACGTGCGCGGGATCCATCCAACTCCGTCCAGCAGCGGCTTGCTTCTGAACAGTGACGGCAGCGTGATTGCGGCTAACGATCCAGCTCTGACGCTTAAACCGTTTGCTGAGACCATCAAAGGCATCGATTTTGCTGCGCTGAAAAGCGGTAACCTTGTCGACGGTACGCTGAACGACGTCGAAAAAACCTTCGTGGCAACCGCCGTGCCGGGCACAAACTGGCTGCTGGTCGTCGCCCTCGACAACGGTGATGCCACTTCCGGCATGCGTTCCCTGCTTAAAGCCTCGGCGATTTCGCTGGTGATCCTGGCGCTGCTGAGCGCGACCATTGTTCACCTCCTGATTGCCCGTCTGCTGAAGCGCCTGTCGGACATTCGCGACGCGATGCACAACATTGCCAACGGGACTAACGACCTGTCGCAGCGTCTGCCTGACAGCGGTGAGGACGAGGTGGCGCAGATCGCCCAGGCCTTTAACGCCTTCAGCGATAAGCTGTCGGTGGTGATGGTGCAGCTCCGTGATGCCAGCGAGTCGGTGAAAAACGCCGCTCAGGAGATTGCGGCGGGTAACCAGGATCTCTCCGGACGTACCGAGCAGGCGGCGTCCAGCCTGCGCGAGACGGCCAGCGCCGTAGAGCAGATCACCGCCTCCGTGACCCAGTCGAACGAGTCGGCGGCGGAAGCGAATGACCAGGCGAGCAAGGCCTCTGCGGCCGCGGCGCGCGGCGGCGAAGTGGTATCCCAGGCGATCAGCACCATGCAGTCCATCGAAGTCGCGTCGGCTAAAATTGGCGACATCACCAGCGTGATTGACGGCATCGCGTTCCAGACCAACATTCTGGCGCTGAACGCCTCCGTCGAGGCGGCCCGTGCCGGGGAGCAGGGGCGCGGGTTTGCCGTGGTGGCGGGCGAAGTGCGTAACCTGGCAAGCCGCAGCGCCCAGGCGGCGAAAGAGATCAAATCGCTGATCGATTCCACCACCGACAGCGTGGCCACCGGCTCCCGCTACGTGCATCTGGCCGGGGAAAGCATGGACGAGATCCGCTCCAGCATCGGCAGCGTCTCCGGCATCATGCGCGAAATCTCCATCGCCACCAGCGAGCAGATGAAGGGTATTCACGAGATTAACCACGCGGTGACCCACCTCGACCGCATGGTCCAGCAGAACGCCGAGCTGGTCGTGCAATCCGCCGCTGCCGCGGGCGCCCTGCAGAGCCAGGCGGGCGACCTTGCTGAAACCGCCGGCCATTTCCGCATTTAATTTTCTACTGGCGCGCGTTTAGCGGGTAAAACGCGCGTCAGCGGAAACTTTGAGGAATTTTGTCATTTTTGTTTAATCGTTATGCCATTTTTTGATCAAAATCAGCATCCCTCCCCCTCCCCTTTGGTGTTATGCCATGAGTGAATTGTGAACAACATCACGCTCGGATATGGCTGCAGGGAGAGCGTTGTTTAAGACTACGGGGTAAAAAATGGCACTGGTAAAAACAAGTTTGAAACTGTTTGGCGGGGATACGGTAGTGGTGCGTTGCTCAGAGCGCTGCCGTATTCATCTGATGAGTGCGAAAGCACAAAAACAATCCCAGGCGGATATTCTCACCGTGCAGGATGATAACGCCTGGCTTACCGTGCCGTATACCGGCACCTGGGATGTGCTGATCGACAGCCACAGCCAGTCGCTGGAGCATTCTGTCAGTTACGTAGCAGCTTAAATTACGCGCCCGGCCAGCCGGGCGTATTATCAGGCAAAACCCGGTCGCAGCGTGCCGTTGAGCGGGTTTCCTTCCAGCAGCGCCTTCACCTTCACCACCAGCTCATTCAGACAATCGTCCTTCATGCCGAGGCGGGTAAGCTCCTGATCGAGAGAGAAAAGATACTGCGCGTTGGTACCCAGCGGCCCGCTGGCGGCGGCAATTAACGGGGCAATCACCTGCGTGCGGGTGTCCGCTTCATACAGCGGATGGCGCGGGTCCATAATAAACACCAGCGCATTGACGGTGCGTCCGTCGTCAAGATCCAGCTTGCACCAGCTCGGCATGTAGCAGCCGGTGATCATCTCACGCTTCCAGAGCAGCGTAAGCTCCTCTTCCAGGGTGGCATCCGGGAGGCGATACGCCACGCCCGTGGTGCGTCCGCCCTCTTTCAGTGCAAGCATACGCCCGGGCTGGCACGCGCTGCCGCGTCCGGCCGTCAGGCGCAGGCAAAATGCGCGATGCCAGCCGGGCAACGTGCCCGTTGCCGATTCGACAAATTCGAGCGCCGGGTTCCACATCAGGGAGCCGTAGCCAAAAATCCATACCGGGCCATCATCCGGGCGGCAGGCAAGCGTGGCAGCGAGCGACGCCGCACGTTGTTCAGCTGACCAGAGAAGCGATTCCTCAATAGCACCAAATGCCGTCTTACAATCTGCCTTCATTAAGAAATCACGCGTTAACACTTTCCACCTCCGCCACTGCATGCTTCCTTGCGACATCTGTAATTCGCCTTCCCGGCCTTAGGTGCTGGTCATTTTGCCAGCAGTTGAGTAACGATAAGCAATTAGCGGACCAGTTGCAATACAACGGCAGTTCAACCGCCTGAAAAGTCAAAATGAAGGCAGCGAATTATTTCAGGGCTATTTCTTTTTATGCCATTTATCGTCGTCTCCTTTTTCATATTCATGTTTTACAGCGGCCCAGGCGACTTTGTGTGCCGTCTCTTCACGGCTGGCATCATCCCGGCGATCGTCCTTATCTTTGTACTGATCCCATGCACTGTTAAACGCCTCTTTGTAGATATCCTGCGCGTGAGCGGGCAGCACGTTTTGCACATTATCGGGTAATTCGCGTTTCGTTTTATAAGGCATCACTCACCTCTCTTTTGGTTAAAGAGATAAGTGTGGACGACGATATGGCAGCGTGCCACCCACACTTCATTTATGAATGATCGAAAACATTAACTTATTGTTATTTAACAAATATTAGGAGAACATGGTGAATTACAGGAATCAGGCGTGATAATTATTAAAAAAGGTAAAATTAAGTAAAAAATAAAGGGCATTTAACAGAGATCTGTTAATTTAATGACCTCAAAAATCTATCTATAATTACAAGCACCTGCATTGATGGAGAAGCACATGACAGCAACACACGAGGCGGTAAAGACCCGCCACAAGGAGACGTCTCTCATTTTCCCGGTTCTGGCACTGGCTGTGCTGCTCTTCTGGGGAAGCAGTCAGTCACTGCCAGTGGTGGTTGGTATCAATATTCTTGCCCTGGTCGGTATCTTAACCAGCGCCTTTAGCGTCGTTCGCCATGCGGACGTACTGGCCCACCGTCTGGGCGAACCCTACGGATCGTTAATTCTCAGCCTTTCCGTTGTTATTCTCGAAGTCAGCCTGATTTCCGCGCTTATGGCGACCGGCGATGCCGCGCCGACGCTGATGCGCGACACGCTCTACTCGATCATTATGATTGTGACGGGCGGCCTGGTGGGCTTCTCTCTGCTGCTGGGCGGGCGTAAATTCGCGACCCAGTATATGAACCTGTTCGGCATTAAACAGTATCTGATTGCCCTCTTCCCGCTGGCGATTATCGTGCTGGTCTTCCCGATGGCGCTGCCGGGTGCCAACTTCTCCACCGGTCAGGCGCTGCTGGTTGCGCTAATTTCCGCAGCCATGTACGGCGTGTTTCTGTTGATTCAGACCAAAACGCACCAGAGCCTGTTTGTGTATGAGCATGAAGACGACAGCGACGACGATGACCCGCATCACGGTAAGCCGTCGGCCCACAGCAGCGCGTGGCATACGGTTTGGCTGATCGTGCATCTGATTGCGGTGATTGCCGTCACCAAGATGAACGCCAATCCGCTGGAAACGCTGTTAACCGAACTGAACGCGCCGGTCGCGTTTACCGGTTTCCTGGTGGCGCTGCTGATCCTGTCCCCGGAAGGGCTGGGGGCGCTGAAAGCCGTCTTAAACAATCAGGTGCAGCGCGCCATGAACCTGTTCTTCGGCTCCGTGCTGGCGACCATTTCACTCACCGTGCCGGTGGTGACGCTGATTGCCTTTATGACCGGTAACGAACTGCAGTTCGCGCTGGGCGCGCCAGAGATGATTGTGATGGTAGCCTCGTTGCTGCTGTGCCAGATTTCGTTCTCAACCGGACGCACCAACGTGCTGAACGGGGCGGCGCATATGGCGCTGTTTGTGGCTTACTTGATGACAATTTTTGCGTAGCCTTTTGCCCAGCGGCGCTTCGCTTGCAGGACCTACGGGTTTTGTAGGCCGGGTAAGCAAAGCGCCAACCGGCAATATGCCCCATAAAAAAACCCGCCGAAGCGGGTTTTTTGTTATTTGCTGGTATCCAGCTCATCGAAGCTCTTGACCAGATCGTCAATTGCTTTGATCTGTTTCAGGAACGGCTCGAGCTTATCCAGCGGCAGCGCGGATGGGCCGTCGCATTTTGCGTTATCCGGATCCGGGTGCGCTTCAATGAACAGGCCAGCCAGGCCGGTTGCTATACCGGCGCGCGCCAGTTCGGTCACCTGAGCACGACGGCCGCCGGACGCAGCGCCAAACGGGTCGCGGCACTGCAGCGCGTGGGTCACGTCGAAAATCACCGGAGACTGATTAGAGACGTTTTTCATCACGCTGAAGCCCAGCATATCCACCACCAGGTTGTCGTAACCGAAGTTAGCGCCGCGGTCGCACAGGATCACCTGATCGTTACCACCTTCGATAAACTTATCGACGATGTTGCCCATCTGGCCCGGGCTCACGAACTGCGGTTTTTTCACGTTGATCACGGCACCGGTTTTCGCCATCGCGGCAACCAGGTCGGTCTGGCGAGCCAGGAACGCCGGGAGCTGAATCACGTCAACCACGTCTGCCACCGGCTGCGCCTGAGCGGCTTCATGCACGTCGGTGATCACTTTCACGCCAAAGGTCTGCTTCAGCTCCTGGAAAATCTTCATCCCTTCTTCCAGGCCCGGGCCACGGTAAGAGTTGATGGAGGAGCGGTTGGCTTTGTCAAAAGAGGCTTTAAACACGTACGGGATGCCCAGCTTCTGGGTCACGGTCACGTAGTGCTCGCAGATACGCATGGCGAGGTCGCGGGATTCCAGCACGTTCATGCCGCCAAACAGCACGAACGGCAGGTCGTTTGCTACCTTGATATCACCAATGCTAACCACTTTTTGTTTCATAGGATCGCCTTATTCAGGTGTGAATCGGAATTAAGATTAATGCAGTGTAATTTGCTTGTGCGAGATCGCGTTGATCTGCGCACGAATCATTTCGCTAATAGGATCTTCCGGACACTGCTCGACGAAATAGCTCAGATCGTTCAGCGCCACGTGCTCACAATCGAGCTGGGCATAGATCAACCCACGGTCGCGAATTTCGTACGGGTCTTCCGGATTAAACTGCAGCAGCACTTCGCTGGCGCGCAGGGCCAGCTCCATCTGACGCTCTTCCATTAACGCAGACTTCAGCGTATCCAGCAGCTTGCGGATCACTTCCGCGTTATCCGCCTCGTCGAGATCTTCGTTGAAGAGCTCAGCCACCGGGCTGATATTGCCTTTCAGCCACACGTCCAGCGTATGTTCATCCAGCGTATCGCCGTTGAAGGGATTAATGAGCCACATCTCACCGTCCAGCCACTCCGCACGCAGGATCATCTGCGTCGGAAAAATGACCGGCACCAGTGGAATATCCAGGCGATGCGCAACCCAAAGCAAAATAGAACCCAGCGCAACGGCGCTCCCCTGACGATTTTTTAAGACCTGGTCCAGCCATAATGCGTCAGACAGGCGATACACGCCCCGCGTGTCGCAGAAACCCCATTCGCCGTAGAAAAGCTCGAGCAGCTTCTCTAATTGCCAGTCCTGCGGGCGCGCCTGATTGATCTCTTCACGCGCCAGGCTGACCAGATTCTCCAGCTCATCGTAGACGTACTGCGACGTAAAATCGTCGCGGATCATCTCAGAAATCAGGATCATGCCATCGCAAAGCGGCACTTTATTAAATTCGAAATCGGCTAAGGACTTCATGACTTACCCCAGTAACGACCGAGCGTACAGCGACGCCCGGGCGAGATAAAACTCAAAACGATGTAGATGATAACGCCAAACCGCCTTTCAGTCAGCCTTACGCCTTTATCAGTACCTGCGCTCATAACCACTGCCCCAGCGTCAGGCGTTCGTTGCCGCCGTAGTCGCGGCAGGTTTTGACATCGGCGTAGCCCGCCTGGGTAAAGAGCGCCCGCACGGCTTCCCCCTGCGTCCAGCCATGCTCCACCAGCAGCCAGCCGCCGGAAAGCAAATGTTGTCGTGACGTTGTCACAATGTGATCAAGGTCGGCTAAACCCTCCCTGGCGGCGACCAGCGCCGTCAGCGGTTCGAAGCGCACATCCCCCTGCGCAAGGTGCGGGTCACGCTCGTCAATATAGGGTGGGTTACTGACAATCACTCCGAACGTCTGCTTCTCCAGCGCGCTGAACCAGCTGCTTTGCAGCACCGTCACGTTGGTCAGGCCAAGACGTTCCACGTTACGCTGCGCCAGCGCCACCGCGTCGGGCATCACATCTACCGCCGTGATCGCGCAGTCGGGCCGTTCGGTAGCGAGCGCCAGGGCGATGGCCCCGGTCCCCGTTCCGAGATCGAGAATGCGGCAGGACGATGCGGGTAAGCGCGCCAGCGCCTGTTCAACCAGACACTCGGTGTCGGGGCGCGGGATCAGCGTCGCCGCCGAGACGTAAAGCGGTAACGACCAGAACTCGCGCTCGCCGACCAGGTGCGCCACCGGCTCGCCGGTTTTACGTCGGGCAAGCAGCGCGGCGAGCCGGGCTTCCTGTTCAGCAGTCAGTTCGGTTTCGCCGAAGGCCAGCAGGTACGTGCGGGCTTTACCCGTCACATGCTCAAGCAAAATTTCGGCATCGCGTTTCGGGCTTTCGCTTTCTGAAAGCTCACCGGCAGCCTCACGTAACCAGCGCTGAAAATCCATTATTCCTGCTCGGACAGTGCCGCCAGCTGGTCGGCCTGGTATTCCTGCACGATAGGCTCAATCAGCATATCCAGCTTGCCTTCCATTACTTCGTCCAGACGGTACAGCGTCAGGTTGATGCGGTGGTCAGTCACGCGCCCCTGCGGGAAATTGTAGGTGCGGTTACGGTCGCTGCGATCGCCGCTGCCCAGCAGGTTACGACGCGTAGACGCTTCCGCCTGCTGGCGTTTCGCCATTTCGGCCGCGTGGATACGTGCGCCCAGCACGGAGAGCGCTTTGGCTTTGTTTTTGTGCTGGGAACGCTCGTCCTGACACTCCACCACGATGCCGGTCGGCAGGTGGGTAATACGGATAGCGGAGTCGGTGGTGTTAACGTGCTGACCACCCGCCCCGGAGGAGCGGAAGGTATCAATACGCAGGTCAGCAGGATTGATGTCCGGCAGCTCCGCTTCCGGCAGCTCCGGCATCACCGCCACCGTACAGGCGGAGGTGTGGATTCGGCCCTGAGATTCGGTGGCCGGTACGCGCTGCACGCGGTGACCGCCGGATTCAAACTTGAGACGACCATACACGCCGTCGCCGCTGATCTTGGCGATAACCTCTTTGTAGCCACCATGTTCACCTTCGTTGGCGCTCATGATCTCCACGCGCCAGCGACGCGATTCGGCGTAGCGGCTGTACATGCGGAACAGATCCCCGGCAAACAGCGCCGCTTCGTCCCCGCCGGTCCCGGCGCGGACTTCCACGAACGCGTTGCGTTCGTCGTCCGGATCTTTTGGCAGCAACAGCACCTGAAGCTGCTGCTCCATCTCCTCAGAACGCGCTTTCGCATCCTGCAACTCTTCCTGCGCCATCTCGCGCATTTCAGGATCGTCGAGCATCATCTGCGCGGTTTCGATATCTTCCTGAACCTGTCGCCAGTCGGTAAAGCATTTAGAAACATCACTTAACTGCGCGTATTCACGTGAAAGTGCGCGAAAACGTTCCTGGTCCGCAATGGTCCCGGCATCGCCGAGCAGCGCCTGGACTTCTTCATGGCGCTCGTGCAGAGCTTCCAGTTTAGCGACGATAGAAGGCTTCATAGGCGTAAGTGCACCTTGTCTTAGAAAATGGGTATAGGGCGCTATTCCAGCCCGAGGCTGTTGCGCAGAATAGTCAGGCGTTCATCATCCCCGTCACGGGCAGCCTGCTGAAGAGATTTGGTTGGGGCATGAATCAGGCGGTTAGTCAGTTTCCACGCCAGATCCTGCATAATCGCCTGCGCGTCGCCGCCCTGCTCCAGGGCCGCTAACGCTTTGGCAGTCAGGTCATCACGCACCTGCTCCGCCTGCCCGCGGTACTCGCGGATGGTCTCGCTGACGCTTTGCGCGCGCAGCCAGGCCATAAACTCACTGGTTTCCTGCTCGACAATGGTTTCCGCCTGCACTGCCGCCGCTTTACGCTGCGCGAGGTTGTGCGAAATGATGCTTTGCAGGTCATCTACGCTGTAAAGATAGGCGTTAGCCAGCTTGCCGACTTCTGGCTCCACATCGCGCGGGACGGCAATATCCACCAGCAGCATCGGCTGATTACGGCGGGACTTCAGCGCGCGCTCCACCATCCCTTTGCCGATAATCGGCAGCGGGCTGGCGGTCGAACTGATAATAATGTCCGCCTCTTTCAGGCGTTCATCGATGTCGCTCAGGGCAACCACCTCTGCCCCCACTTCATCCGCCAGCACCTGCGCGCGTTCGCGGGTGCGGTTAGCGATAATCATCTTTTTCACTTTATGCTCGCGCAGATGGCGCGCCACAAGTTCGATGGTTTCGCCCGCGCCCACCAGCATCACGGTGACGGTAGAAAGGGATTCAAAGATTTGGCGTGCAAGGGTGCAGGCCGCGAAAGCAACAGAAACCGCACTGGCACCAATGTCGGTTTCGGTTCGCACACGCTTCGCCACGGAGAAGGACTTCTGGAACATACGCTCCAGCTCGCTGGCCTTCAGATGCCCTTTTTGCGAATCCGCAAAGGCTTTTTTCACCTGACCCAGAATTTGCGGCTCGCCCAGAACCAGCGAATCCAGCCCGCTGGCCACGCGCATCAGATGGCTGACGGCATCATTGTCCTGATGCCAGTACAGGCTGTTGCGCAGCTCGTCTTCATTGAGATTGTGGTAGTCGCATAGCCAGCGGATCAGCGCTTCGTGCAGGTTGTCCTGCTCTTCCACGCTTAGGTAGAGCTCGGTACGGTTGCACGTCGAGAGCACCACGCCACCCTGCACCATCGGCTGTGCAAGCAGGCTATCCAGCGCCAGGTCGAGCGTATCTGGCGAAAACGTTACGCGTTCTCGCAGCGAAACCGGGGCTGTTTTGTGGTTGATACCGAGTGCTAATAGGGTCATGTTGAGCGGGAGTAGTACCAGCGTTAATAAGGTTAGCAGAACGCATCATACAGGATGCGCGAGATCAATAAAAGAGACAGCCCCCTTTCGGAGTAATAGGTTACACAACGCTTTGAGATAATTTGAACGTAGACGGTAGCCCCCTTCGACGCTAGCATTAACAGTTATAACTGCAACGTATCTCAAGGATTTGTCCTCATTATGACCCGACTGATTCGCCTGCTGCCCCTGGCGGCACTGGTTCTGACCGCGTGTACCGTCACCCAACCAAAAGGCCCGGGCAAAAGCCCTGATTCACCCCAGTGGCGTCAGCACCAGCAGGACGTCCGTAATTTGAGCCAGTACCAGACCCGCGGCGCCTTCGCCTATCTCTCTGATGAGCAAAAAGTGTATGCCCGTTTCTTCTGGCAGCAGACGGGTCAGGACAACTATCGCCTGCTGCTGCTGAACCCGCTGGGCAGCACCGAGCTGGAGCTTATCGCGAAACCGGGCGAAGCGCAGATCACCGATAACAAAGGCCAGCACTACACCGCAACCGATGCCGAAGAGATGATTGGCAAGCTGACCGGAATGCCTATCCCGCTCAACAGCCTGCGCCAGTGGCTCCTTGGCCTGCCGGGTGACGCCACCGACTATACGCTTGACGATCAGTATCGTCTGAGCCAGGTGAACTACACCCAGAACGGCAAGACCTGGAAAGTGGTGTACAGCGACTATGACAGCAAGAGTAAACCGTCGCTGCCATCCAACATGGAACTGACCCAGGGCAGCCAGCGCATCAAGCTGAAAATGGACAACTGGATCGTTAAATGATGACCCACTGGCCCTCTCCGGCAAAACTGAATCTGTTTTTATACATTACCGGCCAGCGCGCTGACGGCTATCACACCCTGCAGACGCTGTTTCAGTTTATTGACTATGGCGACACAATTTCTATCGAACTGCGCCAGGACGGGCAGATTTGCCTCCTGACGCCGGTCGACGGCGTGGCGCATGAGGACAACCTGATCGTGCGCGCTGCGCGTCTGCTGATGAACGCTGCAGCGGAATCGGGTCGTCTGCCTGCGGGAAGCGGTGCGGACATCCGTATCGAGAAACGTCTGCCGATGGGCGGCGGCCTGGGCGGCGGCTCATCCAACGCCGCTACCGTGCTGGTTGCCCTGAACCACCTTTGGGGCTGCGGGCTGTCGCAGGACGAACTGGCCGTCTTAGGCTTGAGGCTGGGTGCGGATGTCCCGGTGTTTGTTCGCGGTCATGCGGCCTTTGCTGAGGGCGTGGGTGAAATCCTCTCCCCGGTCAACCCGCCGGAAAAATGGTATCTGGTTGCTCACCCCGGCGTGAGCATTCCGACCCCGGTCATCTTTAAAGATCCTGACCTGAAAAGAAATACCCCGATTCGGTCAATAGAAACGTTATTAAATTGTGAATTCAGCAACGATTGCGAGGATATCGCAAGAAAACGTTTTCGCGAGGTTGATGCGGTGCTTTCCTGGCTGTTAGAATACGCGCCGTCGCGCCTGACTGGTACAGGGGCCTGTGTCTTTGCTGAATTTGACACCGAATCCGCCGCTCGTCAGGTGCTTGAGCAAGCGCCGGTTTGGCTGCATGGTTTTGTAGCGCGTGGGATGAACATTTCCCCCCTACAGCAGGCCATTCTGGCGCAGACTGAGTTTCGGTGACAACGTCACCCTGTTCCAGACGTTGCATCGCGCTCTTTAATACACCGCCTGGATAGCCTTTGCCTGGCCCGCACAGTTTACGGCGAACGCTATCCACCACTGGACGCATGCCTGAGGTTCTTCTCGTGCCTGATATGAAGCTTTTTGCTGGTAACGCCACCCCGGAACTAGCACAACGTATTGCCAACCGCCTGTACACTTCCCTCGGCGACGCCGCTGTAGGTCGCTTTAGCGACGGCGAAGTCAGCGTACAAATTAACGAAAATGTACGCGGTGGTGATATTTTCATCATCCAGTCCACCTGTGCTCCAACGAACGACAACCTGATGGAACTGGTTGTTATGGTCGACGCCCTGCGTCGCGCTTCCGCAGGCCGTATCACTGCTGTAATCCCTTACTTCGGCTATGCCCGCCAGGACCGTCGCGTCCGTTCCGCGCGTGTGCCAATTACCGCGAAAGTTGTCGCTGACTTCCTGTCCAGCGTTGGCGTTGACCGCGTACTGACCGTTGACCTGCACGCAGAGCAGATCCAGGGCTTCTTCGACGTCCCGGTTGATAACGTATTCGGCAGCCCAATCCTGCTGGAAGACATGCTGCAGCTGAACCTGGACAACCCAATCGTGGTTTCTCCGGACATCGGCGGCGTGGTACGTGCCCGTGCTATCGCTAAGCTGCTGAACGATACCGACATGGCGATCATCGACAAACGTCGTCCGCGCGCTAACGTTTCTCAGGTGATGCACATCATCGGTGACGTGGCTGGCCGCGACTGCGTGCTGGTTGACGACATGATCGATACCGGCGGTACGCTGTGTAAAGCGGCTGAAGCGCTGAAAGAGCGTGGTGCCAAGCGCGTATTCGCTTACGCGACCCACCCGATCTTCTCCGGCAATGCCGTAAACAACCTGCGCAACTCCGTCATTGACGAAGTTGTAGTATGCGATACCATCCCACTGAGCGACGAGATCAAGGCACTGCCAAACGTGCGTACCCTGACCCTGTCCGGGATGCTGGCCGAAGCGATTCGTCGTATCAGCAACGAAGAATCCATCTCTGCAATGTTCGAACACTAATCGAACACGGCCGAAAAACCCGCTGCGGCGGGTTTTTTTGTCTCTGGGTTTTATTTGTATGATTAATGCCTCCTTCACCTGCCATTCACATGACAGATGATGCGCATACGGATGATAGATAATTGTGAAAAACGTAACCTCCTCACATGTTCTGCCCTTTCGCGCCCTCATCGACGCCTGCTGGAAAGAGAAGTACACCTCGTCACGTTTTATCCGTGACCTGATTGCCGGGATCACCGTCGGCATTATCGCGATTCCGCTGGCGATGGCGCTGGCGATTGGCAGCGGCGTTGCACCGCAGTATGGCCTGTACACCTCGGCCGTGGCCGGGATCGTCATTGCCCTGACCGGCGGCTCACGCTTCAGCGTCTCCGGCCCGACCGCCGCCTTTGTGGTGATCCTCTACCCCGTTTCGCAGCAGTTTGGTCTGGCTGGCCTGCTGGTCGCCACCCTAATGTCCGGCGTCTTTTTGATTCTGTTTGGTCTGGCCCGCTTTGGGCGGCTGATTGAGTACATCCCCCTTTCCGTCACGCTGGGGTTCACCTCGGGGATTGGGATCACCATCGGAACCATGCAGATCAAGGATTTCCTCGGTCTGCAAATGCCCCATGTTCCGGAGCACTATTTACAGAAAGTGGGTGCGCTGTTTATGGCGCTGCCGACGGCCAACCTGGGCGATGCCGCCATCGGGATTGTGACGCTGGGCACGCTGATCGTCTGGCCTCGTCTTGGCATTCGACTGCCGGGCCATCTGCCCGCGCTGCTGCTGGGCTGTGCGGTGATGGCCATCGTCAATATGTTCGGCGGCCATGTCGCCACTATCGGCTCGCAGTTCCACTATGTTCTGGCGGACGGTTCGCAGGGGAGCGGCATTCCGCAGCTGCTGCCGCAGCTGGTGCTGCCGTGGGATATGCCCGGATCCAGCTTTACCTTAAGCTGGGATTCCCTGCGCGCCCTGCTTCCCGCCGCGTTCTCGATGGCGATGCTGGGGGCGATTGAATCCCTGCTCTGCGCCGTCGTTCTGGACGGGATGACCGGCACCAAGCACAAAGCCAACAGCGAGCTGGTTGGTCAGGGGTTAGGGAACCTCATCGCACCGTTCTTTGGCGGTATTACCGCCACGGCAGCCATCGCCCGTTCTGCGGCAAACGTGCGCGCGGGTGCAACGTCACCCGTTTCGGCAGTTATCCACTCCCTGCTGGTGATCCTCGCCCTGCTGATCCTCGCCCCGCTGCTCTCCTGGCTACCGCTTTCCGCCATGGCCGCCCTGCTGCTGATGGTGGCCTGGAACATGAGTGAGGCGCACAAGGTGGTAAACCTGCTGCGTCGTGCGCCGAAAGACGACATCATCGTGATGCTGATCTGCATGTCGCTGACCGTGCTGTTCGATATGGTCATCGCCATCAGCGTCGGGATCGTGCTGGCGTCCCTGCTGTTTATGCGCCGTATTGCGCAAATGACGCGCCTCTCCCCGGTTAACGTGGAGGTGCCTGACGATGTGTTGGTTCTGCGCGTGATTGGCCCGCTGTTCTTCGCCGCGGCGGAAGGTCTGTTCAGCGATCTGGAGTCTCGCATCGCGGGCAAACGGGTTGTGGTGCTAAAATGGGATGCCGTACCGGTGCTGGATGCGGGCGGCCTGGACGCCTTCCAGCGCTTTGTGAAACGTCTGCCTGAAGGCTGTGAGCTGCGGGTGAGTAACCTCGAATTCCAGCCCCTGCGCACCATGGCGCGTGCAGGCGTGCAGCCGATCCCTGGCCGCCTTGCCTTTTATCCTAACCGTGAAGCCGCGTTAGCGGATCTGTGAATTGCCTGATGCAGAGAAACGTCTCTGCATCATCACCCCGATGGCCTGCTGGAGCCATGCAAGCACGGCAGGCGTCATCCAGGTTCCCTTCATCAGATGCGGCTCCTGCTGCATGGCCGTGCGAAACTTTTGCTGGGTCTCCGGGTTGGTGCCCGCGTACGACTGGAACAGCGCCAGCCAGTTTTCGGCAAGCTTTTGGGCATCGTCAGAGGCGGGGTCGAGATTTTCCCGCTGCGCCTGATGCAGCTTCGCCACCAGCGGCGGCCACTCCATCATGCGATCAAAGTAGTGCTTCCGCGTAAAGGCCATCTCTTTGGGAGTAAGGTACTTCTCCCATATGCTGAGCTTGGATTCCGCAAACGCGCGCGTAATGTAATCCGTCATCTCCGGCGTGATACCGGTTTGCGCCTGCATCTGTGGCTCTACGCTGTGCATCTCGTTCAGCCGGGCAAGAAACTCCGGTTTGCCCGCCGTGTCCTGCTCCAGGCGCTCCATCCAGCGCGTCGCCAGGTCCTTCGCCCTCTCGTCCGTAACGGGTATATGGTGCTCCAGCAGCGCGTTGGCCTCTGCCACCAGCCCTGACCAGATAGCCGACAGCGCGTCCTTCTGCACCGCAAACGGCAGCTGCTGTAACTCTTCTTTGCTAAACCAGCGATCGTACATATTCATTAACTCCAGAGTCTGTAGCCAGGATTCCAGGTCCGGCGTCGCATCGTCGAGAAGCCCGGTACGCAGTTCGACCAGCCGGTCGCGCAGCGTATGTATGCTGCGCAGCTGTTTATCCAGCAGCGTGATTTGCGCATCGAGTAACTCGGTTAACGACAGCGACTCCTGTTCAAGGAAATCCCTGATTTCAGCAAGTTCCAGCCCCGCTTTTGCCAGCGCCTGGATCATATGCAGGCGCTGAACATCCGCCAGGTTGTAAAGCCGGTAACCTGCCGCGCTTCTGGCAGAAGGCAGTAACACTCCTGTTTGCTCATAGTGATGCAATGTGCGTACGGTGATACCGGCCCGTTTCGCCAGTTCACCCACCTGAATCAACATAACTGCTCCTTTTCTTTGCCAGTGCCGCCACTCTGGCGCCTTACGTTACGTGAGGGTCAACCCTTGATGCAAAAAAAAACGACTCCCAGGGAGTCGTTTCGGTATTCTTTCGACATGGCACTAGCTGTGCTTATGCTGATCTCGACGGCAGCGTTTATCGTAGTGGCGCACCCACCAGTATTTATCGCAGACTTCCTCATGTCCGCTCACGCGCGCCCCGGCGAGCCACAATACCGCGCCGAGGAAGATGCTCAGTACCGCGCCATGCGCGAAGTATTGCGGAAGATCAAGCTGCGGCAGCTGGTTTAATATGGAATAACCTACGCCGACGACCATCACAAACAGCCCCAAACCCATCAGCACGTTACCGAGTAGCGAAGCGTTTTTGCGTTTCATGTGTCACCTCCGGAACTTTGGGTTGTCAGGGGAAAAGCCCCTAATCCTTGTGTGTAAAGTATAGACAACGCTCCTTTTATGAGTTGCGTGAATGATCACAATTACAGATAACGCCCAGACAAAAGTTTACAAATAACACGTTGAACAGCTTGAAATTCTAATTGTTCAGGTAAGTAATTATTCGTATTTCGCTGCGACGATCGCAGAATTTTGTCAAGCGGCGCGCCAGACAGTAAACTACGCGCCAGATCTGGAACCCATTAGGAATTGAATCGTGACGATTAAACTGATTGTCGGCCTCGCCAACCCGGGCGCAGAATATGCGGCTACCCGCCACAATGCCGGGGCATGGTACGTCGATCTGCTGGCCGAGCGGTTACGTGCTCCCCTGCGTGAAGAACCTAAATTCTTCGGGTATACCTCACGTATCAACCTTGCTGGCGCGGACGTTCGCCTGCTGGTCCCTACCACGTTTATGAACCTGAGCGGTAAAGCCGTGGCGGCGATGGCAACGTTTTATCGCATCAATCCGGATGAAATTCTGGTCGCCCACGATGAGCTGGATCTTCCCCCTGGCGTGGCAAAATTCAAGCTGGGCGGCGGGCACGGTGGTCACAACGGTCTTAAAGACATCATCAGCAAGCTGGGCAATAACCCCAATTTCCACCGTTTACGCGTGGGAATCGGCCATCCGGGCGATAAAAACAAAGTTGTCGGTTTCGTGCTCGGTAAGCCACCGGTTTCTGAGCAGAAACTGATTGATGAGGCGGTAGACGAAGCGGCGCGCTGCACGGAAATCTGGCTGCAAGACGGCTTAACCAAAGCGACAAACCGCTTACACGCTTTCAAAGCGCAATAATCCGCCCGATACGGCTTTTTTACCGCGCGTCATGCGGGTTACGTGTATAATAGGCGTAGTTATTTACTTTTCATCAGTCGGTTATCGTTAACGGATTGATTATCAAGATATTAAGGTGATTTAGAAATGGGATTCAAATGCGGTATCGTCGGTCTGCCAAACGTGGGCAAATCCACCCTGTTTAACGCGCTTACCAAAGCGGGTATCGAAGCGGCGAACTTCCCGTTCTGTACCATCGAACCGAACACCGGCGTGGTGCCAATGCCGGACCCGCGTCTGGACCAGCTCGCGGAAATCGTGAAGCCGCAGCGCATTCTGCCAACCACCATGGAATTCGTGGACATTGCGGGCCTGGTAAAAGGCGCATCCAAAGGTGAAGGTCTGGGTAACCAGTTCCTGACCAACATTCGTGAAACTGAAGCGATCGGCCACGTTGTGCGCTGCTTCGAGAACGACAACATCATTCACGTAGCGGGTAAAGTAAACCCGGCTGAAGATATTGATGTCATCAACACCGAGCTGGCGCTGTCGGATCTTGATACCTGCGAGCGTGCGATCCACCGTATCTCCAAGAAAGCCAAAGGTGGCGATAAAGATGCCAAAGCCGAGTTGGCGGTGCTGGAAAAATGTCTGCCACAGCTGGAAAACGCGGGCATGCTGCGTTCTCTGGATCTGAGCAAAGACGAGAAAGAGCTTATCCGCTACCTGAGCTTCCTGACGCTGAAGCCAACCATGTACATTGCCAACGTGAACGAGGACGGTTTTGAAAATAACCCGTACCTCGATCAGGTGCGTGCTATCGCCGAGAAAGAAGGTTCTGTCGTGGTTCCGGTTTGTGCCGCAGTAGAAGCCGATATCGCCGAACTGGATGACGAAGAGCGTGACGAGTTTATGGCAGAACTGGGCCTGGAAGAGCCTGGGCTGAATCGCGTTATCCGTGCTGGTTATGCCCTGCTCAACCTGCAAACCTACTTCACCGCTGGCGTGAAAGAAGTGCGTGCCTGGACCATCCCTGTGGGTGCAACTGCGCCTCAGGCTGCGGGTAAAATCCACACCGACTTCGAGAAAGGCTTTATTCGTGCGCAGACCATCGCGTTTGAAGATTTCATCACCTACAAGGGTGAGCAAGGCGCGAAAGAAGCCGGCAAGATGCGTGCAGAAGGGAAAGAATACATTGTTAAAGATGGCGATGTGATGAACTTCCTGTTCAACGTCTGAGTCGTCTTGAATGAAAAAAAACCACGCCCTGGCGTGGTTTTTTTATTGCGGGGTCAAAACACATTGTCTAAGAGTTCTGTTTTCATGCTGGGTTCAAAAGGAATGATTTCAGCCGTCGCGAGCTTTAACCTCTGAAAAGGATCCTCGCGTAATCGCTCTTCAAGAGAGGCAAGACTCTCACATTTCGCGAGAATGACCCCACCGATTCTCGGCACCCGTCTTCCGGATGCGAGGAAAATTCCCTCTGCATACCCTTTTTTTAGCCACTCGACATGCGCAGGTATTGCTGCGTCAATCTCTTCGAGTGGTTTGATATAGGTTAAAATGACAATATAAACCGTGCTCATCCTTTGCCTCTCAGCTGTGTTTTTAGCCGTTTGTTGGAATTGCTTATGCAGTTCCTCTGTTGCCATCGGGTATCGTTATCATTTTGGGCACATTTGATCTTAATATGCAGGGCCCGATCGAGACAACGCGTTATTCTTCATATTCCACGAATAGAACCAGTCATGCCAGCCGTTTTGCTTTACCACATAGCTACAGGCCACAATCACTTCCTTTGACTGGTTGAAAGTTAAGTAATAGAAAATAGAGCCTTCAGGAGGTGCAGACCAAAATAATTTTTCGCCCTGAGCATTGAAGATGGTCAAAACGGTTGGTAATGGCTTTGGTTGGCTTAACGCAAAGACTAACTGGCGTGTTGAGTCGACCATTGCAGAGTCTAAAAATGGCATACTAACCATTATGTTACGTTCACCACACGCCCACTGAAGCAGGTCATTTTCTTTAATACAAATGAGATTTTCAATCATCGGTAAACCTCAACTTTTAAAGCTTGATCTGTTTCATATCACCTTCAAAAAGCCCCACAAGATATACCCGGTATCGGGCTGGTTGCACTTCTTTATACGTTAATACAGTAGAAAATTCCTTTACACACTTTGAACATGTATTTTTCGAAACATATAATTGGCTTTCATCGTAGATATACTCCTTATGTTCACTAACAAACTTCACACCTCGCATTTTCTTAACCAAAAAGTCTTTCGCCTCTTCAGAGAGCGAGTCAAATTCATATGAGTTTACGATAGAATAGATTATTACTCCCTCGCATTCAGGGCATGCTATTTCTGCGCCAGAATCTAAAAAGTCATTATCTATGCCATCCAGGACTAGTACCTTCTTTTTCAGTCGATTAGTTATTTTCATTTTCTATAACCTTTTAATTTTATTAATAAATAAGATGAGAACCGAATGAGGGATTTTATTAATCTATAATGTCATTCAGTCAAACATTCCATTCGATATAAATTCCACAGTCGAAGCTTTTTTCATTAGACTGTACAATAATGCTTCCCCACTAATGATGCCACTGAGTTCCGTATGGAGGCGTACTAATTTTAAGCTTAGGGCGCGAAGTTATTTCACTCTCTACCCAAGCTGTCAAGCGCTGTTCTTCTTCAGATAAATCACGCAAATTGGCTCTTTTATCCCAATTCCATAAAGTTTTATAAAAATCCCCATTCTTACTGGTAAGGAATATGGAAGGAGAAAAAGAAAACACAGAAGGCCTCAGTTCTAATATGAAAGTTTGATCTTTCCAATCGATATTATCAATAGAGAAATAATAAGAGCCTATTGTATTCAACGGAGAGAATAACATGTAAAATTCGGAGTTTTTAAAAGTCTCAACATCCTTTAACTCGAGGGGGCAATTGTTAATAGCCACAAAGCCACTATTAATATCAAAATTCATTTCTAACATATCTAAACCACCTTGTCTGGAAGTGACTACATTATATTCCAGGTTAAATATATCCCGTGATTAAATGATTTTATCTCATATGAGACAGAAATCCGCCCCCATTCAAAGCGCCACCTAATCATGTCTGTTTCCGTGGTATCTGGCGTGTCCAGATTGAGTGATTCTCTTAGCCTATCAGATAAGCTTTTCACTGATTCATTTAGCATGTGAATATTAGCTCGCGCATTCCAGTCATTTAATGCGTTATAATACTGACTGTTTTTATCAACAAGATGAAACATAAAAGGAAAACCATAGCACACCGGGCGTATAGTAACTTGAAATTCTTTGTCGAAAAACGCTACTGAGTCAACAAGGTAGTGATTCGGCATGGTTTTATTTACAGCTTTTCGCTTGATTAATTCGTGGTATAAACCACTCTTACAAAAGCCTTCTTCAGTATCAATTCCCAAAGGAAGATCATCAAATGTCAGATCACCGGCAATCGGATTTAAATTGAATTCAATCATGTTCCCCTGCATTACTTTTGACTGTCTAACAAGATCTTAATGATATAGTCGACTTAACATGATAACAACCATATAACGATAATTTTCCGTATAAAATCACATTTGTTATAACATTTACAATAATATCCATATAGCAATAAAGTCTTATTGCCAATGGTGTAATAAGTCAATCCACATTTCTTTTTCCCCAGCGATAACTTTTATGCCATCTTTATTTTGTTTTACATACTGCATGTATGTTTCATAAATAGCTCTTATCATCACTGTTTTTTCAGAGCGAGATCCTTCAATCAAAGTCATTATTTTTTCTAAATAAATTGATGAATTCACTCTTTCTTTGAAAAAAAATGAGGTAATCGGGTACTTCGTTATAAGAATCGTAATTCATGACAGGCTTCTCTGAGCTCTTATTCAGATTTATTTTAGCACATCCAATTTTTGGTTGCGCCTAAAACAGTGTTTCCATTTAACAAAGGAGTCATGTATGCAAGCGTCAATTGATACTGGAACGCTACGCATGGAGATTCTGGTTGGTTTGTACACCAGTTTAAGCAATAAAAATTAATCATTTTCTATGTCAGGAGGAGGAGTCGTAATGCCAAGAACATCTCGCCCAAATCGAATTTCTTCGTTGGTTTTCTTTTTTAATTTAAGGATTATAACACCCAGTAGAGTATTGTTTTTATCTGAATAAATTTTAAAGGAAAATGACTTAGTTCGGATATTAATTACTAAGACAGTTTCTTCATCATAGTTTTCAAGAGCAATAATTAATTCATCAAGACCTTCTACCTTCACCCCTGTAAGTTTTGTATTATTTTTATGCGCTTTCATTATTCGCAACTCATCTTGAGTATTGTTTATAAATGATGCACATTGAAGATTATTCTTTTTATTTAAAGAAGAACTATATTCATCCGGTATTTTTTCTCGCGCATACTCAATAAGGTCATCATCATTTATCATGGTAAATTCGCCTCAACGTAGCCTCTTAGAAGTGCTTTCAGAATGATTTCATGTTCCTTCATTCGTCAAAAGAAGACTCCCACGACCACGAATCACCTTGTAAAGGAGTCTATTGAAAGTGCAGTGTCTATATCTGATCCACGCGACCGCGCTGTCGTCTCTCTTCATTTCTGTACCTCAGAGTAATCGGCCAGTTCAAAAAATACCGAAACTCATTGTCGTGCAACCCTGCCGGTGCATCATCGTCGTCAATACGCGCCAATGAGCGATCGAGACGGTAGAATTCATCGCGTGCGCTAAACAGCCCTGCGTGCGGAAGGGAAAAATTGCATCGTTAAAGATGGCGACATAATGATCGCCTTCTTTACGTCTGATTCTTTATAAATTAATCATCTTTGGTTAGCTTTAAATTTAAAAAACACCTTCTTTAAGAGGATGATTTTTTATTCCACTCTAGGGATCGTCTAGCAAAAACTTAGCTGAAACAGTTTCTTTTGTCGGTACGAGCGTGAAATTATAATAAATTTCATCTCCTTCACAAACTTCATAAAATAGTGAATAAGTTTTATCATTTAATCCTAAGCTTAAATCAAATTTTTCAGTTGCTGAAGCTACTTGTAATTTATGTTGTTCCGTAACAAAAAATGGCACAACGATGCAGCGCTGAGAATTCTCATCTAAATTGAAAGATTGTTCTACTTTAATATTCACGTTTGCAACAAATGCATCATCTGGCAATGGATCAAATATTACATAATCCTTATGAAGTACAGCACCTTGTGAAATATTTCCTTTCCCCCACTGACTCAGTTTCTCATCATAGTCTCGGGATCGTAACAATATTTGACTATGCGAAATCAGTAGATTAACTATTTGTATGTTTTTATTGTTCATTACCTTACCTCGATTTTTATTCTCGTTACACCTGACTGCTCTGATAAAAACGTTACCAATATTACACCCTGCACCACAGTTACTGCTCTTTGATATCCGTCATCTCTTGCCAGTTTTGCTTATAAAAATTTATTGCCATATATTGAACAACTGCCTCCATATCTCCTGTTCCTCATGAGCAAGGACTCTATAATCTTGAGTCTTTCGTCTATATACCATAAAGCATGAGTCTATAGATCGAATAGAAACCGTTTTTTCTTTTCGACAACCCTCTAAAATAGATTGCATATCCTGGAGGCAATTATAATCAAGAATATATTTTTGAAAAAATAATTCCAGAAAATCCAATGCTTCATAATAAGATTGCAAATTTATCATGGTTCCTCTGAGAAAATATCAATCTTGTCGTAATTAATAACTCTATTTTCAGCATGCAGCTGTTGAACACTACCCTGGTCGTATTCAGGGTATGAACTGTGAAGCTACAGACAACATTTACTTCCTTTGACTTTTTCAATTTTAAGTAAAAAAACGCCTTCAGCCGGTAAAACAAAAGTATTTTTTCTCCCTGTACTTTGAAGATTATCAAAATGGTTGATTAGTGCTCTCCAGGATTTATTTTATGAGGGATTATCTTTCCTCTATATGGTATGTATTTCTATTACTCCAGTAAATAATTTTATATTTACCAAATTTGATGTTTTGTTCTTTATAATACTCTATTACTTCAGATGGATACCAACCAGGTCCAAATAAAAAAAGAGCACCTTCGTCAACTAACAGTCTTATTATTCTTTGTTTATTCTGTTCGTCAATTACAGGTATAACCATAAACTCATCTTTTAATGAAAAACCTATCGCCTGCATTTTTTTAATTAAACCACTTCCCAATACACGTATTTTTATACTAGTCCCAGTCACATCATTAACAACAATTGAATTATCTGGCATCTTATTCAATATACATTTACCCTTATTAATTGTAGTGAATATATTGCTAACATTCAATGGCTTCTTATGAAAGATCTTCTTCTGTTACCAATCCATTAACAAAGATGGAAAATGAATTTGTCAGATATCTTTGAAGTTTTATGTGATTCTCTTGCATAGTCAAATACTCATCAAAAGAATCTGTAGCAAAGTATACTATTGAGTAATTATCTAAATCCAGACAGAAGAAATTCCCTCCCCAATCATTTGCGAAGGGAAAAAGGTTTTTTGGGATCACTTGCCTATCCAACATGCTGACATAGCAACCATCAATTAAAGATCTAGGGTCATCATTTGTCTGACTATTATAAATAAACGGTTTAAACCCAGCCACCTCTACTGGTTCAAAATCTTCATCATCGGCCCACCAACTTTTCTCAGGAGTGCCACCATTAAATTGCAGATAATGTGAAATGAAATCATCAGGAAGAATAATAGATAATTCTTCTTCATTTTTAGCAATATCTGCACGTCCAATCTTTTTTTCACAGTTACTGAAATGATTCATATATTATTTGGCCAGATGATCAAAAAAATCGCGAATTTATTTAAGGTGTTTATGAGCTGTTGCTGTATGAAAATTAGCTTAGGAAGCCCGCCTCCCCTGATGATCAAATATTTATCAGAACATTGTCGACAAGCTCAAAGCCTGAAACCCCCATTGTTGTGTAATTTGGATATTCAGCAACAGATAAACGCCTGATTTCGTCCTCCCCATCATATAAGCCGCCAGCATGATTAAATATTTTTAATTCTTTTTTTTCTTCAGTAAGATTAGCGTGGCCAATAATTTTCCAAATGCCTTTGCTAATATTCTGATTGCCAGTGAAAACAACCTTCATCTCTTTGCCAAACTTTTCAAAAGATAAAGGTCTCAGTAAACTGTTATCTTCAAGCTCCTCCGTATTCTGTATTGATAAAATGCAGAAACCTATTGCTTGCTTAAACTTTTCTTTTGGAGCAAATACAATCTGGCAAATCGCAAATTTCCCATTACTCATCGGAATGACAAAGATGTCACCCTCTTTGTATTTTACTTTCATAAGCTATTACCTTTCAGAATTGATAACGCATCTTTCAATACTTTTCCACCCCAATTACTGTTATGACCCGCAATATCATATGTGCTAGCATTTAGGTTATAAGGACTAAATGATCTGATTTTATTTATGAGATTTTTTAAGGAGATCAATGACTTAGCTCCACCATTAAGAACCATAATCCTTTGTACCAGGAATTTAATTTCCGCTTTGGTCAAATTATTATCTAATATAATCAACTGTTTCAAATGTGATTTACCCGGTGTATTCGCATGGCTATTCAAACGAGCGGGAGCTTCCCCACGTCCTCCATAGATAATATTCTTTTCATCGTGAAGGGTTATCGTCCCGCTCTTCCCACACCAGGTTATTGCGGCAATCGTAATCCAGGCAGAGGGACCAGCGGCGCAGCGCTGGGTGTGGAAGGGGAAGATTATATCATTAAAAAATGCGATGTGATAAACTACTTTTCAATATATGATTTGTTTTGAACAAATTAACGATTTGACGTGAATTTTTCAATGTTCTGAACTAGATGATTAATAAATCAAACATTATAGCCTAAATATGCTATTACTTTCTTTATCCATGTCCAGACTTCCTAACGCTCCAATATCTAAAGAATAAATCTCATCAGTACCTTTACGCAAATTCAAAAAGTATCCCAAATCACCATCTTGACCAATCAATAAAACGTCAGGCTCCACCGATTCAATTGTGTATGTATTATTTCTTTCAAGCAAGTCAAAACAATTGAAAACATAAAGCTGTCCACCATTTGCTCGTTGAATTTCATAAGAGTAGCTATCTTTGACGTTCTCAATCATAAAGCGCTTATATTCAGAAGGTAAAGACGTGTGTATAATCTTTTCAACTTCATTTAACTGATCAATTAAATCTTGCTTTTCCATATCGGCTTACCTATAAATGAATAAATCCTATATTAGGATAAATATTATCTCCATTAGGTTCACATTTATTGATGAATTAGTTGTAATTATTAATAAGGGCAATTATTGTTTCTTTCCTGAAACTAACCAGTCATTAATTGCATAATAAAAAATGGAATAAAAACCCAATTTTTCTTATCAATGCTCTATATATTCAGTGCAATGGTTAAAGATTGATAGAATCTTTATTTATAAACACCAAGCTCTTCAGATCATGAAATTAATTCATCTTGTAAGGAGCCTTGTACTTCATCGCCGTCATATTCAAGTTTAAAATCCCCATCAATATTTGGAGGGAAACGTGAACCATCGATTGTTCCGAGAACAGTAGAAGTTGTATCTACAATGACCAACCTAAGGAAATTGAAAATTTTCTCCTGTTCTTCTGGGGATAGTTTATGAATTACACTTCTTGCCCGCGAATAAGGATCTTCATCACCATTTGACTTGGATAAATCAGATAGATTATCAATATAATAATTTAGCGTATCGCCTAAAAGCTCGGCAAGTAATGATCTCACAACTAACTCATCTTTATTCACATTATCTCCTACAATTACTTTTACCTTTAGGTTTTGATTTTCTCATTTCAGGATACATTGCTTTATTTTTTGCGATTAATTCCTGAAGAACGCTGTTTGCAATGTCTTGATAAACTCGCCTTAATTCTAAGATGTCTCTAGCAAGCAGTTCCCTCGCATTAGCAAATGGTTAGCCAGTTGAAGGATTAATTTTCTTCGTGAAACAATACCGACACCATCTTTTGATATAGTATGGCTTTCTTAAGGTACTAAATTTGACGGGCCAGTTTTAGGATCATAACCTTCTACAAAATCTTTCATAGTAGCTTTTTGCCCCGCTTGATGAGCATCAAGTCCTGTGTTACCTCGCAAAACTATATCTCTCAAATCAGTGTAGACGTAGGTCAGCGGCACGTCTCCATGCAGTTCCTTCAGCAGGCTGAACCCTTCCCGGACAAACCAGGTGGTCACCAGCTTACCGGCGGGCTGTCCGCCCAGCACCTGGCGACTCGTTGGCGGGTAAAACATCCCGGCGATGCAGAAGCCCGAGGAGGTCGTACTCGCTGCGGGTGGTCAGCAACTACGGGGGCTATCCTGAGGTTGGGGTTATTCATCACGAGTATAATGACCGATTATGGAGGTTAAGAGTAAGCAAAGTGCAAAAAAGCAAGCAAGGTGCGTTCAGAAGGAAAAAGAAAATTGTTAAAAATGACTATGTGATGAACTACTTGTATTATTCTATTTTTTCATTCAAAGATAAACTCCCTCTTCTAATGAGTTTTCAGTAGTCGTTGTTTTTGCAAAGGAAATTAGAATATTTGAATCTTGCTTTTTATATTTAACTTCGTAACTACCAGGTTCGAAAGTAATAAACTCACCTGAAATGGCATCTGAGTCGTCAGGCTCAAGATCTCCGCCAGTGACATCTTCTCCCGCCCCAATGAAAACCTTTCCAGAAGGTACGTTTAAAAATAGCGACCCGGTACTTTCATCAACATCTCTTTTAATATGGACTTTATAGGTTCCATCATCTCCAAGATTGAGAAATAACACATTACCTTTATTTATTTCTTCAACTTCATCTTCTGGAAGGCTCCACCAATCTACATCATCGTTAAGTCTATGTTTTAGTGACATTAAATCATAAATCACAATTGTTGCTGTATTTGTTTGGACATGTATTATTGCATGCATAATTTTCAATACTTAATCTTTTATGAAATAATTAAAAACACTATTATGTCAAGTTATAATCTGTAGTATCAATCCCAACTCACATTTCAGCGTTATATTTTTTGAGGATTCCAGTCAGAGTAATCAGCTACACGGATTTCATTAAGAACGAGATCCAGTGGAACATGTGCAATGCTATCTGCGATTTCATCATAAGGCGCTGGCAACTCAAATGAAAAACCAAAGTCGTCATTTATAATAATGAAACCATTAAAAATGCGTTGTTTATTAGTCAAGTCGATTATTTGCCTCATCGTTTGACCTGTTTGTAATATGTTATTATACCTCCCCTTATAGCTTACATTACAACCAATCGAAATGATCGTTCCATCTTCAAGGGTAGCGATTGTGATAGTGTCATCTACAATATATGCAAGCCTTTTCTCATCATCAGGCAAAAAATAATCAAAGTAATTTACCTTAAACCCGGTATATAACTCATTCATATATTTACTTATATTTTCACCCAAAAAAACGTTACCTAGCGCTCTCCCTGATAAAATATCAGCATTAAAATCAATCATTTACACCCTTCCATTCGGAAAAAGAATTAAATTATAGTAAATTCCATCTCCTTCACAATTCAGCACAATGGTTAAAGATTAACATGATGCATCTACCATTGCACACTCAAAAAAAATGGTATGTTGGAAATATATTTTTACCCTTTAGAGATTACAATGCTCCTATGATCTGTCTCATTTTTTATCCATAACATTTCATCTTGAGGTAACGATCCATCACTACAGAAATCAACAAGTTCACCTTGCCAATCATCAGGAACATATTTGTGATAATGCATACTTTCGAGATATTGGGAATATAGTTTTTTATTATCAAAGTCTATAAACAAATCTGGCATTAGATCATATATATCCCACCAGGTGGTTTTTTGCGAAAGCCTATTATAAAACTCCGCAGCTATATCATCCTTATTATATAAATAAGCATCTTTAATTAAACCATCAATGAATATCTTTGCGTTTTCTTCATTTACAACTGGTATGTTATATCTTTCCTTATGGATATCCTGTAGGTTTATTTCTATCCCACTTTTCACAAAATCTTCTACCCATTTTGCTCTGTCTAAAACCCACATTTCTTTAAAGGCCACGAACCAATAAAATCTTCCTTCGTTCTTTATTATCACAAGGAGTTCTTCATCTTTATTAATATTCATATTATAACCGATTTTACACTCCCCGAGACTGGAATCGCTACTTCTTCAAGCCATTCAGCCCATATTGATGGTAATTAATACGATCTAACTGGCGTTGTCGGCTCCACACGCTTAGGAGTTAATCTCCCTTGATGTAACGGATTAGTACGATAACCAACCAGAGGTATTACACTTCCTTCTTTTAAATCCGCCATCCGCTTAGGGACTTTAAAGGAGAAGATATTTGCCTCGCTCATGTAGATATTTTTAAAAGTTACAATATGACCCTTTTACCACATGAATTATCCGTAATACTTGGCGGAAATAACAAATTATTTTTTCCAATAAAGTATCCTCTGGTTAAGAAAATAATCCGCATGATTAATAGAGGCATCCGCCAAGGTACGGTATGAGAGATACCAAGTTTTCAACTTACAACGAGCAAACCGTAAATCTATTGTCCTGCCATAGTTTTGCCTTTAAGAATCGAGTGCTCTACAGCGGTTTGAAAATCCAAACCTAATGCCCCCGACAGTGATCTAACATTAATGCCTTAAATCGAATATATTAAATTAAAACGCATTCGAGCTTCATTTTTTCAAGGCTGATGTCATATTCATTGCCAACCACCTTAAATATCTCGTCTTCATTCACAAAAAAACCTCTGTACACTATAGAGGAAATTATTTGTCTAAACATATCTGAAGAAACATGTCTTCTTAAACTTTTTAGATCTGTCAAATTATTTCTAACAATATAATACGAATAATTCATTAGAATGAAATTTGATATTAGTAAATTCTTCGTGGATTGATACTTGTCAAAACACTGTTCCAAGGCTCTATAAATTGTTTTTTTAGATTTCTCATAAGTATTAATAAAACTATCAGGATCGCAAAGGTAGCAGTTTTTATCATTAAAAGACAGGTGATTTCTATCGTTGTTCGCAACAAACAAAAAATTCAACACTGATGATTGATAATGTTTTATAGACTTAATATCTTCAAAGTTTTTCTTTTTTTTAAATTGTACATAAAATTGCTCAAGCAAAGACAATATTGAGACATTACCATGCTGAGAAGTATTTATACAAATCCCATCTTTAGTAATGCATAGCAAATTATAAGAGTCATCATCCATGCCCATTTCAAAACACAAAAATCTTAAAAAAAAGCTTTTTGCTTTTATAGCGTAATCTTCTTCGTTATCTTTTAAAGAAAATAGTTGATAGATATAAAACAAGATAAAGATATCTTTATCTATACGCTGTCGGTTATCTATTTGAAAAAGATAACCTAATCGAGAAAGGAAAACTTCAAATGCATACTTACCATCTTCACTTAGGCCTAACTTGTTTAACGCACGCTGAAACATAACTTTAGGAAAGCAAGTTTGCCAACGACTCAACTCTACATGCTTCCCATTTACTTTTTTAAAACAAACGGGGAAAAGGTCCGGTTCATCCTGAAAATAGATATATTTTCCAAAACTTTCAATCTCTGCTCTCGCATTAGTGAAGTGTTCAATTTTATGTATAAACATTTCAAAAATCATTACGTAATCCTCTTACCACATTTCTTCCAATTACCTTTAGCATCTTTCTTTTCAATCTGGAATGAAGTGATTTTATCATTAAAACGAGGAAGGATATTTTTAACCAGGGTTAAATCCTGGTCGGCTATCATGATTAACCCATATGGCTTTATCACCTCGATTATTTGGGACCAATCCACCTTTACCACCGCGCTCAGAAGCTGATGCAATCGCTTCATCTTTACTCGTATAGCGTATAACTTCCTCTTGTTTTAATCCCAGAAGGTCTATTCGCGTAAGACTATTTGCACCATACAGGTAAAGATTTTTCTCCCCCGCCAGCCCTATCGGGTCCTTCTGCGCAAACCGTCCGCAGTCCGGGTCGTAATACCGGAACAGATTGTCGTGCAACCATCTCACAATGCAGGTGTTGACCCTGCATCCGCAGGTTCTGGGAATATCCTGATCCCTGCGTCTCGCTTTCCCGCAACAGCTTGCCCCAGGCGCTGTTCACCCCTTCCCAGCGCACCTGCCCTTCGATATCCGTCATCCGCTCTGGCGTGCCGTTCGGCTGGCAGTGGAACCAGAAGATCTCCGGGGCATCAACACCGTCAATACGCGCCAGCGGGTCGTAGCTGTCCTGGTCGCTGTAGACATAGGTCAGAGGCACATCTCCGTGCAGTTCCTGCAGCAGGCGGAACCCTTCCCAGACAAACCGGGTGGTCACCGGTTTGCCGGTTGGCTGACCGCCCAGCATCTGCTGGCGCGTTTTGCTGATGCGGCGTCCGAGCGGGTCGTAGCGGAAGCTGACCTGCATCTGCGGCCTGTTGCGATCCCGCGGCTGGCTGATAACCTCCGTCAGGCGGTGTTCGCCGTCGTACCGGTAGTGCCAGCGCGTCTGGCCGTTATCCTTCTCCACGGTGCGGCCGTGGATGTCATAACGCCAGCGAATGCCGTTCAGCTGCGTCAGGCGGTTGTGCGTGACCTTCTCAGCAGAACCTTCCAGCGGGTTACCGGCTGCATCCCAGCGCCACTGCTCCTGGCCAGGCAGCGTGCCGTCCTTAACGAGCAGGCGACCGGCGCTGTCGTACTGCCAGCGATACCAGTTAAACGGGTTATCGTCCCGTACTTCCCGCACCAGGTTATTACGATAATCGTACTCCAAGCGGCGAGACCAGCGGCGCGGCGACGGGCGCTGGGCATTGCCGGTAAAGTTGTCCCATCGATAAAGATAACATCGTTAAAGATGGCGACGTAATGAACTTATTGTTTAACGTTTGATTTGTTTTGAATGAAAAAAAACCAAGCTTTGGGATGGTTTTTTTCAATATGGGGGACTCATTACGCCCCCCGAATACTACTTATAATTGAAGTGGTTTATAACTTATAATTTTATCCGCAATTTCTTCTGCGCTAAGTTCTTCATAATAAATATAATTAGCTGCCTGAGGATCTGCGACACTTCTACAAAGGAGGTCGATGTCATTATCAGCTTCTTCTTCTGTCCCTTCGCTGTGTTGGATTTTCCTTATTAGCTCGATAAGCACTTGTCTTTGCATATTATACCTCAAAAATGATAAGCACGATCTTAAATGTCAAGGTGATATCTTGTTGTAACGATTACTTGATTATCAATCCCGCCTCCATGTTGGATAGGGGTTCTCTGGTGTATGACATAAGATCTATTTTTCCCGCTCCACTGTGTATCATGCGCTACTGGAGCTTTTCCGCCCCGCATTCCAGAAACGACAGAGCGTGGGCTTTTGTCAAGGCATTTCGAATTGGTTGCTTAATTAAGCGAACTGCTCATCATTATTAAAATCATGTTCTATATATGTCATTTTCCCTATAATAATTTACTTCATCGATAAACCATTTATTCCCATGACCTCCACTATTTTTATTCTTCACAATATAGTTCAAAGAACTGACTAACATCCATCCTTTCAAAGAAAAAGTTTCTACTGCTAAGGGCATTTCCAGATCCTCTTCATCAAGATATATTTCGTCATTCTCCAAACTTTGGATATAATCCCAAGGAATATAAAAGAAGTGAGTACCTTCAGGCCGTGCTTCCCATGTGTTTATATTAGTATAAATCCATTCACCAGGCTCTAACTGAGAAAGACTTGCTATTAATTCATCTATAGATGTATATGTATTCATTATACCCTCACAATTATCTGCATCGAGAACCACCCTCCCCAAGTTTTTCTTCCACCATATACTTTCGGGTGATAATCCAGATGCTTAGAGTTATGATCTGGCCCATTAACCAATTGTAACAACCCACCAACTCGCTCATGATGATGCCAAGTTGTTTCCCAACCAGAACCTGTTGGAGCTGTTCTTAGGAACGCGCCACGCTTACCTGTCGAAACCTTTTCAAATATTCCCGGGAATTTTTCCTCAAGGGAAGCTCTATATGATGGGTCATTATTCATTTTATAATATAATTGTCTGTTCGCTTCCTGGAAGTGTTTTCCGTCACTCATTCTAAACATGTTTTTAGGTAAATTTTTTTAATATTGACTTTATAGGCGCCATCATCCCCAAGATTGAGAAATAATACATTCCCTTTATTTACCTCTTCTACTTCATCTTCTGGAAGACTCCACCAATCTACGTCTTCATTAATTCTATGCTTTAATGACATCAAATCATAAATAACTAAAGTGGTAGTATCTGTTTGTATGCTTATGATTTTTCTCATTGCGTTAGCAAAGGCCAGAAATACCTTCCCGGACTAGCCTATTAGTTAACAAAGCTTTCTATAGATTTTATAATGCTTTTACAGAATTGAATCGACTCTTCACCGACTGGTATATTCTCAGTCGGCGATTCAATTGGCACTCCATGCTGATCATATATTTTATTTCTGACAGGATTTTTAAAATAATGCTGTGGTAAAATATCCACTTCGCTCGTTTCGATAGTTTTAAACGTTACTAAATAACCGTTTTTCCAACATGAATTATCAGTAATAATTGGTGGCAATAGCAAATTATCTTTTGCCAATACAGCATCTTCTTGAAGCGAAGGTGTAAAATAGTCATATATATATATAACTATAGCATTTTTGAATGGGCCAACATCTATTTTACCCAGGGCGACCATACCATAGCCTAATCGACCATCATTTAACTGAAAGTAAAAAACATCGCCTTCTTTTGGCCACTTTTTTTGCTTTTCATTTCCTGACACTACTGTAAGTCTGTCGGCCATTTTACATTAACCCCATTGTTTTTAAGCCAGTTTCCACCCCACAAAACAGCATCCGAGTATAACTTTCTTGTAGGACTTATGCCTATTGATAGAATATTCAAAATGGGAATTATTGTGAATAACTGCTTATTCTATGCTCCGTGCATGACCGCGATTTAGCGGTTCTTCAGTGATTCTAAATCCTAAATACACATGGGTATTATTCCCACCTTTTGCCTTTCTTTTAATCCAGTCAGCAAATGACATGTTTCTCACTGACCGTTTAGGGCTTCCATTTTTGCAAGCGGTTAAACCTATAGGATTCCCCCAGCGCATTCGGCGCATACTGGTTAAGATTTATCCCCCCGCCAGCCCTATCGGGTCCTGATGCGTAAACCGTCCGCAGTCCAGGTCGTAATACCTGAACAGATTGTCGTGCAACTCTCTCACAATGCAGGTGTTGCCCCTGCATCCGCTCGTTCTGGGAATATCCTGATCCCTGCATCTCGCTCTCCCGGAGCAGCTTGCCCCAGGCGGTGTTCGCCATCGTACTGGTAGTGCCGGATCTGGCCGTTATCCTTCTCCACGGTACGGCCGTGGATGTCATAGCGCCAGCGAATACCGTTCAGTTGCGTGACCCGGTTATGGGCAATCTTCTCTCCAGCGACCTCTAACGGGTTACCAGCCGCATCCCAGCGCACCTGCCCTTCGATATCCGTCATCCCCTCCGGCGTGCCGTTGGGCTGGCAGTGGAACCAGAAGATCTCCGGGACATCAACGCCGTCAATACGCGCCAGCGGGTCGTAGCTGTCATGGTCGCTTTAGACGTAAATCACCGGCACGTCTCCATGCAGCTCATGCAGCAGGCGGAACCCTTCCCAGAAAAACCGGGTAGTGAGGGGCTTGCCGATTTGCTGTCCGCCCAGCCTCTGCTGGCGCGTTTTGCTAATGCAGCGTCCGAGCGGGTCGTAGCGGATACTGACCTGCGTCTGCGGCCTGTTGCGATTCCGCGGCTGGCTGATCACTTCCTTCAGGCGGTTGTACGTGACCTTCTCTGCAGATCCTTCAAGCAGGCAACCGTCCCGCTCTTACCGTGCCAGGTTATTGCGGTAGTCGTATTACAGGTAACTTTAATACCCACGGGAGGGTTAACTTCGCTGATCATAAACATTGTACATTGTAGAGAGAGATGCCTCGACGATACGGTAAATCAGGAAAGCCGTAATCGCTGTGACCATACTGAATATCCCCCCTCTGTCGTAGTTGGATTGCTTCAACTCGCGGTCATCTCGCAGCGTAAATGACTAACAATTGCAGTGGGGATAATACTTTACTAAAAGTTGATAACTCACACGTAAAAAAATCAATAATAAAAATTCAAATGGCGTGCATAAAACATATATGCATTTATTAGCTCTACATCTTTATTCTCGTCAATCCCAACGCTCGTCCAGATAAGGTGTGATACCTTCAATTGTAAGAAAGTTTGATTGACAATGGAAATTTAATTTTTCATCTGTTATAGATATTTTACTATAATTTTCTGTTGAAATAATTACAGGAGAGCAAACAAAACCCACCTTCATTCCTTTAACATCAAGTTCAACTACATCCCCAAATGTCAACACAATACAAAGGGTATTGAATTCACTCTCTTCCCATTTTTTTGGGTAGCAAGATGGGATTTTTCTTGTAAAAAATCGACATGAAATATCAGAAAACCTTTCGAAGGTAAAACCATCGAACTCGACTAATTCCATGCTTAACTCCCCATCAAACATGAAATTAATTTTTTCTTTCCCTATTGCGTTGTCAAACCACATTTATTAACTCTCGAAATTATAATGACCATGACTACCCGGAACGCTACCTGTATTCAAATTTTGTGGCGGCCTAACAGTGAAATGAGGTTCAGCACCATGACCTGAGGTTGCTTTATCATGCCCTAAACTATGTTCCTGGATAAAAACAGGCTTGTTATTTGAGTCCCTAAATTCATATTGTCGAGTTTTTATCGGTAAACCTTTTGTATTTAGTATTTTGTTGCCTTCCCCATCTAACAGATCTGGTCTGGAATGGGCATTCTTCTCTCCAACGCCCTCTAACGGGTTACCGGCCGTATCCCAGCGCCATTGCTCCTGGCCCGGCAGCGTGCCGTCCTGAACCAGAAGACGCCCGGCATTGACGATGAAGACATCCAGGCGATGCAGGCGGCCGAGACGGTCGTACTCGCTGCGGGTGGTCAGCAGTCATAGGGGCGACAGTTCTCACGGGGGAGTTCGTCGCTGTTATACTGACAGTCTGTCGAGAACATGGTGAACAAGGAACGAAGGAAGCAGGAAAATGCGTGCCAGAGAAGAAGATTACATAGTGAATGGGACGTAATGCTTCACTTCTTATTTAACGTTTGATTTGTTTTGAATGGTATAAATTACTGTTCTTACGCCTTCTTACGCAGATAGAACTCAAGATATTTTTTAGGTCTATCCTGAAAAGCACGCTCTTTGCCGTAGTTATAAGCATCGTTAAAATATTTATACGCTTCATCGAATTGATTCAACTCGTAACAGACCATACCCAAGTCGATTAACGGTGCAGTGTCTATATCCGATCCACGTGTCCGTAAAGCCGTCTCTCCCCATTTCTTTGCCTCAACGTAATCCGCAAGATCAAAATATGCGCTGTACATGCATGCAGAGATCCAGTTGGCAAATTCTGATTCGGACTTTGGTTCAGGAAGAGCTTGCGAGGCCTTTTGGTATTGTTCTAAAGCCTCGGCGTATTTTTGGCTGTCGTGTAACTCGTTTCCTTTTTCAATAGTATTTGTTATAGATATTTTCATATTCAAGCGCCTGTCCTTTTAATTAAAAATCCTTTTCTAAGCAACAATCGAATTCAATAAAATGCATTGCTAAATTATCATTTTATATTATGAAATTATTACATTGCAATCGATCATCTTATAGCAAATCTTTTTAAGTATCAATGACTCTATAACATCCCAATCACCTCCACCGAGGCCAGCGCCTATTCTTGGCATTTGTACTGAAAGGCGATTTACTAAAGCAAAGTCAGATAACTTTTCAAGACAAACTTCCAGGGATGCATAACATACGTATTGATTTTTGTCATTGACATTTTTCTTAATACCATCTTGTGCATACATATTAGCAATAAATATCTGTTCTTTAGCATCAACCAAGACAAAATCAACCGTACCTAATTCTGGGATGTTATTTCCATTGAAGCTATTGAGATAGTATTCCTTTGCAGAAGGATATTTATTTGAAAGAGACAGAACAAAGCCTTTACCCCATTTCCCTTTATTATTCACAATGTGAGCAATAACTATGGATTTTTTCAAAGGTTCCACAGCATTTCCAGACAAGAGCTTTATTTGTTTTTTTTCTTGCAATGAACTCGTTGTTGTTTTCCAGAAAGTTTCAAATTCCTCATTCGAAATTTCTTCAGTATCACTTAAGTCCAGATCGTTTTTTTTACCATCATACAGCAGAAAACCAACTTTCTCGTTTTTATCTAGCAAAGAGGAAGATGCATAACAATCGCCATCTATAATATTTATTTGCCGTGTGGCCACCTCCCCTATGAATTCATTGAGAATAATTCCTTCACCTGCAATAAAATCAACGTTACCTTTATAGTATTTTTTCACATCAACCACAACTCCTCGCACTTTTAACAATTCTTTCGGAGACATCAAGATCTTTTGTGTTTAAGATAAAGAATGTATTTTTCCGGGGTTCAATTACATCCAGGCCAGTAACATCTAGGTCAACAAAATGGCTTATACCTTTTTATTTTCTCGCTTAGGATGGCAACTGTCCAATTTATATTGGAAACACTATAATATAGTCATATAAGTAACTTCAATTGAATCATATATTTTACCAGTTCTCCACTTACAATTCATGAGGGTCTAAGCAATAGTGGCAGAGAATTGTTCCTGTTAGGTTATGAGGGTCATAAGCAGCATCAACATGTCCCCACTCCCTTGATACAGGAAGAACAATAGTAGATTTAGTTTTGAACCATTCCCTTAAACATCGGGTGACTTTCCCTTCGGGTCTATTCTGTTTTCCCATCAATAATTTTTCTGGGGCGAAGCGCCAACTACGAATTATTGAGTTAGGATCATTGGGAACCAAGAAGTCAATTATTAGATATATATCTCCGAACTCATGGTCACCTTTAAGGATAGTTCTGTATGAGACTATTTTATTGTCTTTTTTTTTCAGGCCACCCCTCCCACCTTACATTTGTATTATTAAACAACTCTGTCTTAGTAACTCTTGGTCCTAATAGAACCCTTTTATTAAATTTAAGAACACCAGTTTCTGCGTCAAAATTCATTTTACATCCCAATATCAAATGGAAGACCAATAGGTTCCAGAACTTTTTTATAATTCGAAAGGAAGAATTGGGTACCGCCACCGCTTCCTAACATTTCAGTATCTGGTGACAAAGCTTGTCCCGTACCAGCAATAGCATCTCGTTTGACTCTATACATCTGAATCTTACTTCTAAACCCATATTTTTCATGAGGTAGAACTTGTAAACTTTCCCATAATTTTTGTCGACTACCATTAGCAGCTTCTAAAGTGGCTTTGTCGAAATAAAATCCTGACTGCCCAGGTGCTCCACCATAAACAATATCGCCTTCTTTAAGCATTGTGTTTGACCAAGAATAACGGCCTTGATAAATCCCTCTTCCTTGCCACTGCCTACCAAATGCCGCCTGGTTATGGTCATTTTATCGAGTCGGTGCACACTTCGCTTTCAATCCTAATGGATCAACCCAATTCAACGGATTAGTGGCGTAAACGTAAGTATTTATACCGCCATTAAAACCTATCGGGTCATCGGAACGATTCGGACGCCATCATACTTTTTAACACGTTAAATAATAAAAAGCCGGGAAGATTTGATGCTCTTCCCGCCCAATTATCATTGAATATTATTCATAAACTCTTGCAGCCATTAAAATATCTGCAATAAATGTCCAGTTAACATTTTCTGGAACAGGTAATTTTTGATTTAAATAATATCCATCCATATCTTCAACCCAAGATGCCATCGATTCAAAATATGAGGGTAAGTCTTTGCTCTCCCACTCACTTAGATTATTTCTGGAATTTGAAGATAAATTCTCAAGAAATTTAATAAAATCGTCTCTAGTATTTATTCCTTTAGTATTCATAACAATATTACTCCAGTACTTTTTTATTCCATCACCCAATTTGAGAATAATCGACTTACCATCTGTTTTTGTTGTCATTTTCCACATCAGATCAGCAACTTCACTAGGTGAGGCCCATTTAAATGGAACTCGTTTCCTTTTTCTACAAGAGATGAAACTTTTTCATCAAATTTATCGAAACCGTTTTTCATATGCTTATTCATTATCAATCGAAAAGAGACCTCCTTGCCTATATAAAAGTGGTTTTAAGCGAAAAATGTTGTCAGAAGTAAGGAGGGTTCTAAAAGTGTTAGTTTTTATTATTAACCTAGCCAAAAAAGAATTGCTTAAAACCTTCTGCCTCAACATCCTTAAGCTTGCTTTTTAGCATTAAATCGATATCTTCCAGAAAGTCCTCTCTGAAATTAAAATCATCATCTGTAGCATCACCATCATATTTACTTTGTTCTATCTCAATGGCAGAACAAAAAGCATCCAAAAAGTCGGCTAACGAATTGGAAATAAAAAATTTCTTTTTTGAATACTACCATAAACAGGAGATGTGATATTTTGGGTATCACAAAAAAGAACATCTCCATTTCGTTCAGCAAAGATTATATATTCATCGCGCCAGGTCGTGTCATTTTGAACTCGCCAGCCTGATAACATTTTATTAAGCTCTTGGGGCTCAACAATCTGTATAATGAATGCACCATCAAATGTTGGGTGGTCATTTAAAATCAAATGGCTATAAAAAAATCGAATTTCACCATTTAAATTTACAGGAAAAGAAGTTTCATTTTCATCGTCTGCATAGTCTATCTCTCCCATATTTAAATCATTCATTTTGAATTTGTTGACAAAGTCATGGATAGTATTTTTTATACGCATTATTCCTCTTTAAGAGTTAACATTATTGGCTACTCTGAAAATTACTATATCCATAGTTGAAAATGTACTCATAATCCAAAGAAGTTCTTCGCGCCATTAAAAAAGAAAAACAAAGAATCAATAATGTCACGACACCCTTCAATATTAAGGTAGTTTATTGCCCTTTCTTTTACGATTTGAGTCTATTTCGTAGAAATAATCTTCACAGAAAACGTCTAAAGCATTTTCCAGTGGAACAAGTTTCAACCCCCGGAATCCTTTACTGTCTATAACTTCCTTGACCTCTTGTTTAACAATGATAAAACCACCTAACAATGTGTCGTTCAACGAAAGTATATCATTTTCTAGCGCATCATCCTTGAATTCTATTTTAAAAGGTATGGTATCTCCGAACTTATCCTCTTCGAGAATAGATTTATCCTTATCTATAACATCGCCGCTTGGAAAATATACATATTTAAAATCATCCCGAAGAACTTGACCATTCCCAATCGAAACTGGTGTTATATCTCGGCCAAAAAAAACATTGTGCTTATAATTTTCAAAAATTGAAAATAAAGACTTATCCATCAAGTGTCCAAAGTCTTTTTTATAATAGTCAAATTTCAAAGCCCCAACATTTTTATTGCACAACAAATAAATATGGTCTGGGCATGCATCGTCTGTTATTCGATAAGGGAAGGAAAAGGCAGAGCCTTCTATTTCCCAGTTTTCATTAACCTGTAATCTTTCATCAACCATGCCCTGTAAATTTCTTGGCATGAGTGATGATTCAAAGTCATTCATGATCACATAATAGGACATTAATTCATTCCACTGATTTTTTTGTGGGAACATGACCCATCCAAATTTTATTCTTCATATCAATCTAAATAGCTGCGCCTAATACCGCTACACTTTTGCCTGACCATGTTTTCCTCCGGGGAATGGGCTGGCGGTTTCCATAAAATGGCGGACCTTTTTCAGTAACTGCCACATTGAGC
>NZ_VDAF01000025.1:0-70702 GCF_019584525.1 Enterobacter sp. EC_50
GTACCTGCATGGCAGGCACGGATAAAATCAAGGCGTTGCATAGGTCGGGTCTCAGTCCAGGGCATAGCGAGTCTCCTCTTCTATGCCAGTTATAACTGTTACCCATGTATCCGGTTCATACCCTGCGCTTACCCGGCCTACACAACCCGTAGGCCCGTGCAAGCGTAGCGCCGCCGGGCGGATCAGGCCAGCTCCATTTCATTGATTTTTCACCCCGAAAAAGGTACGTTTTCGCCTTAATTCCAGCGTGGACATACCAGCATTATGCCGATTATTCAGTCTGTTGAACGTGCGTTGCAGATCCTCGACCTGTTCAACGAGCAGGCCACCGAGCTTAAGATCACCGACATCAGCAAACTGATGGGGCTGAGCAAGAGTACCCTCCACTCGCTGCTGAAAACCCTGCAGCTTCATGGCTATATCGATCAGAACCCGGAGAACGGCAAATATCGCCTCGGCATGAAGCTGGTCGAGCGCGGCCATTTTGTCGTGGGCTCCATCGATATTCGTCAGAAGGCGAAAGGCTGGCTGACGGAGCTGTCCCAGCGGACCGGGCAGACCACCCATCTGGGGATCCTTGACGGGCGTGAAGGGGTTTATATCGAGAAGATTGAAGGCAAGCTGGCCGCCATCGCCTATTCGCGCATCGGCCGCCGCCTGCCGGTCCACGCCACCGCCATCGGCAAGGTGTTGATTGCCTGGCTGGGCGAGACCGAGCTGAACGCCCTGCTGGAGGGTTATCAGTACACCACCTATACCCCTTCCACCCTCGCCTCTCGCGAAGCATTAATGGCCGCTCTGGCGCAGACCCGCGAGCAGGGTTACGCCCTGGATAGCGAAGAGAACGAGCAGGGCGTGCGCTGCGTGGCGGTGCCGGTGTGGAACCATGAATCCCGCGTCATCGCCGCCCTGAGCCTGTCGACCCTGACCTCGCGCGTGGACGACGCCGAGCTGGCTAATTTCCGCGAACAGCTTCAGCAGGCCGGGCTCGCGCTGTCACGCGCGCTGGGCTACCCGGCCTGAGCCGTTAAACCGGCTCGTAGGTGAAGTAGTCGAAGTCCGCGTGACAGCCGTCACCGCTGATGTCCTCGCAGTGCAGCCCCACAAACGCGCCGGTAAAGAAGCCGCGCCCGCCGATGTAGTCGTCCGACAGCTTCCACGCCTCATACGTTACCGGCACGGTGTGCCACGTCTCGCCGTCGAACGAGTAGCTGTAGCGGTAAAACAGCGTATCCACGTCCACCCGCAGCCAGACGCTCTCCGCACTCTCCGGCACCAGAATCGGCTGCTCGTGCAGCGGCCATGACGGCACGTTGTGGTCGAGCTGAATAACCTTGATGGTTCTCCCCTGCCCCTCCTCGAAGTCCACAAAGCAGTAGCTCCAGTTTTTGCTGTTGTAGTAGCAGGTCAGCCCCGCGCTCTGCTGGAAGTGGACCGGCGAGAACTGCATCCGCGTCTCGGCCCGGAAGGTGAAGTGCTGCCAGCGGCGCGCCACGGTCGACTGGGTGAATGTCGAGTTGAGCGAGTCGTTGCCGTAGAGCCGTAAATAGCCCGGGCGCGCGGTGAGTGAGCCGAGGGTGTCGTCGAACGGAATACGCAGGGTCTGCAGTTCCGGGTCGAGCGTGCTGCCATCGAAGTCCTCCCGCCAGCTGCTCTGAACGGCTTCAGGCTGCTCCGCCACCTGCGGGCCTTTCACGGTCAGCTGCGCGTGCTTGCCGCCTTCCACGTACGGCCAGCCGTCGCGCCATTCAATGCGGGCGATACCGGTCTCGCGGCCCAGCGGACAGTAGCCGCGCCCGCCGGAGGCCAGCAGCGGCACGCCGGGCAGACGCAGCGGGCGGCTGGTGAGGTAGGCCATGTACCACTCCCCCGTGTGGGTCTGCAGCAGCGAGCCGTGGCCGCTCTTCTGCAGCGGATTCTCCGGCAGGTGCCAGCTGGTCATCATCGTCACGTCCGGGTGCAGCTCGTACGGCCCGTCGATATTTTTGGAACGCAGCACCACGACGGCGTGCTCGTAGCTGGTGCCCCCTTCGGCCACCATCAGGTAGTACCATCCCGCGTGCCGATAAAGGTGCGCCCCCTCGGTGTAGCAGAGCGGCGTGCCGGTAAACAAGGTTTTGCGCTCGGGCGAGAGGGTGCCGGTCTGCGGGTCAAACGCCTGCATCACGATGGTGTTGTGCGGGTTGCTGTGGTGGCGCGGCCCCCACGGACGGTAGAGGTAGTACTTGCGGCCATCGTCGTCGTGGAACAGGGACGGATCGAACCCGCCGTTGCCCATCGGGATCGGCTCGCTCCACGGTCCCTCAATGGACGGCGCGGTGACGAGGAAGTTGCGGCCGTTTTTCCACGGCGAGTCGACAATCTTCACGTCGGTGTAGAGCAGCCAGAATTTGCCGTCGGCGTAGCTCAGGCACGGCGCCCAGATGCCGCCGGAGTCCGGGTTGCCCTTCATGTCCAGCATCGACACGCGGTCCAGCGGGGTGCTGACCAGCGACCAGTTTTTCAGGTCGCGGGAGTGGTAGATGCGCACGCCCGGGAACCACTCGAAGGTCGAAGTGGCGATGTAGTAGTCCTCGCCCTGGCGGCACAGGGACGGGTCCGGGTTGAAGCCGGTCAGAATGGGGTTAGTGATTTGCATAGTGCCTCCGGTTAATGGGATGCGGCTGTCGCGGCGTCGGGAACGGCCTCGCCCTGCGCCGCGCGGTGCTTGATCAGCTGCTGGCTGATGGCCTCCACGCGGGCGTCGGTGAGCTTGTAGAACGACAGCATGATGAACATGCCCGCGTAGAGCACCACCGGCACCACGCAGAACAAAATTTTGATGGTGGTCAGCACTTCCACCGGCTGCACGCTGCTGCTGGCGGAGTAGTTCACGTACGCCAGGATCCAGCCCACCACCGCCCCGCCAATCGCCAGGCCAATCTTCAGGCTGAACAGGTAGGTGGAGAACACCAGCCCGTCCAGGCGTCGCCCGCTGCGGCTTTCTTCGTAATCCACCACGTCAGAGGCCATCAGCCACTGCAGCGGCGTGGTGGTGTTAAAGACGAACAGGAACAGGATGTTGAGGGCGAAAATCAGCGCGATGTGCTCCGCCGGGGTGACGAAAATCAGCAGGCTGATCAGCGAGTAGGCGACGATGATCCACTTGAAGGCGGTGACGCGATCGAAGCGGCCCAGCAGTCGGGAGGAGCAGAGCGAGCCAAACATGGTGGCGAGGCTGCCGTAGAGTAAAAACTGGGTCGCCATCTCCGGGTGATCCATCACGTATTTGACGAAGTAGAGCGTCGCCCCGCCGCGCACCACGTTGGAACAGGTCGCCATCATCTTGAACGCGCACATGATCCGCCACTGGCCGTTGCCGAGCAGCAGCTTGAGATCTTTCGCCACCGACGAGCCCGGCTGCACCTCAAAGGTGTAGCGCTCTTTGGTGGTAAAGAAGCAGACGTAGAGCAGCACCACGCCGGTCAGCCCCAGCACGCACATGGCGCCGAAATAGCCCACCTGCTCATCCCCCTTGCCGATGATGCTCACCAGCGGCAGGGCAATGCCGCTGATGGCGAGCGATCCCGCCGCCGCCAGGAAGAAACGCCACGACTGCAGGGCGTGACGCTCTTTCGGGTCGGCGGTAATGACGCCCGGCATGGCACAGTACGGCACGTTAACGAAGGTATAAACCAAGGTCAGGAGAATGTAGGTCACGCAGGCGTAGATGATTTTGCCCTGCGCGGAGAAGTCCGGCGTGTAGAAGGTCAGCACGCAGACGATGCCAAACGGGATGGCGCCCCACAGCAGGAACGGGCGGAACTGGCCGTGACGCGTGCGGGTGCGGTCGACCAGCAGCCCCATCAGCGGGTCGGTGACGGCGTCGAGCACGCGGGAGACCAAAAACAGCGTCCCCATAATCCCCGCCGACAGGCCGAAGACGTCGGTGTAGAAATAGGCCAGCAGGAACATCGTGGCCTGCCAGACGAAGCCGCAGGCGGTGTCACCCAGCCCGTAGCCAATTTTGTCTTTCATGGTTAATTGCGTCATCAGAATTACACCCTTATGTAGTGTGCTGAATTACAACATCGTGTTAATGGAGTGTAATGAGCTGTTCAATTAACCAGCAATGGTCATATCTTATTTCTGAATTACGTTATTTTGCTTTTGTGACGCCAACGATATATCACAACTTATTGTTTAAATTGATAAAATAAAGACAAGAAAAAGCCGCCCACGGAATATATTCCGTAGACGACAACCGCGTGAAAAATAATTAAATGCCGAGCGCTTTTTTACCGGCGTTAATTACCTCGATAATTTTATCGGTGTCATAAATACAGCCTTTCCAGGTGCCGCCGCTGACCGACTGTAATGCTGCCCACAGGCGGGTGTCGTCCGGCAAAAAGTCGTGGGCGTGCAGGTCCGGGTGCGTCTGCCGCATTGCCAGCTCGCGTGCGCCCTGCTCCGGCGTCAGCGGGTTATCCACGGTGCCGATAAAGTTGACGCTGCCCGTTAATGTCAGTCGGTCGACGGCTATCTCGATGATGTCGTTATCGCGCAGCTTACCAATCGGCCCGCCCGCCAGCGCCTCCGGCGACACGTGGCCGAAGCAGGCGCCCGTCGACACGCCCGAGAAGCGCGCATCGGTGATTAACGACACCGTCTTGCCCCACGAGATATGCTTCAGCGCGGAGGTAAGCTGGTAGGTCTCTTCCATGCCGGTGCCGGACGGCCCGCCGCCGATCACCACCATGATATCGCCCTGCTTAATCTCTTCCCGCTTGATGGCCTTGATAGCCTGCGCTTCCGAGACAAACACCCGCGCCCGGCCGGTGTGGCGGTAAACGCCATCTTCACCGACGACCGACGGGTCGATCGCCGTGGCCTTGATCACCGAGCCTTCCGGCGCGATGTTGCCCGTTGGGAAGCAAACCGTTGAGGTCAGCCCTTTCGCTTTTGCCTTCTCAGGCGGCAGGATCACGTCATCCGGATCCACGCCATCCTGCTCGCGCAGGCACTGGCGGAAGCGCTCACGGCGCTCGGACGCCTGCCACCAGTCGAGGTTTTCGCCCACCGTCTGGCCGGTGACGGTCATGGCGTCCAGATGCAGAAGGCCAAGATCGCGCAGGTGAAGCATCACCTCCGGCACGCCACCCGCGAGGAAGGCGCGCACGGTCGGGTGATAGTCCGGGCCGTTGGGCAGCACGCTGACCAGGCGCGGCACCCTGCGGTTGACGCGCGTCCAGTGCTCTACGTCCGGGATCGTGCAGCCCGCCGCGTGGGCGATGGCCGGGATGTGCAGCAGTAAATTCGTCGAGCCGCCGAACGCCGCGTGGATCACCATGGCGTTTTCGATGGCTTTGTCGGTGAGGATATCGCGCGTGGTGATGCCAAGGTTATCCAGCTCGCTCACCGCCCGCGCCGACTGGCGGGCGATCTCCAGCCACACCGCCTGCCCGGACGGGGCCAGCGCGGAGTGCGGCAGCGCCAGCCCCAGCGCTTCCGCGACCACCTGCGAGGTGCCCGCCGTGCCGAGGAACTGACACCCGCCGCCCGGCGAGGCGCAGGCGCGACAGCCCAGCTCGGCGGCCTCCTGCAGGGAGAGTTCGTGGTTGGCAAAGCGCGCGCCGATGGTCTGCACCTTGCCCGCATCTTCCCCCACGGTCGGCGGCAGCGTCGCCCCGCCCGGCACCAGAATGGTCGGCAGGTCGTGCATCGCGGCCAGGGCAATCATGGTGGCGGGCAGCCCTTTATCGCAGGTTGCCACGCCTATTACCGCCCGGCGCGTCGGCAGGGAACGGATCAGGCGGCGAAACACGATCGCCGCGTCGTTGCGGTACGGCAGGGAGTCGAACATGCCGTGCGTGCCCTGAGAACGGCCGTCGCAGGGATCGCTGACGAAGGCCGCAAACGGGATCCCGCCGTTGCGGGTGATCTCTTTCGCCGCCGCCTGCATCTGCATGCCGATTTCCCAATGCCCGGTGTGGTAGCCCAGCGCGACCGGGCGTCCGTCCCCGGCGCGGATGCCGCCCTGGGTGCCGATGATCAGCACCTCTTTGCCGGTCAGCTTGTTGGCATCCCAGCCCATCCCGGCGTTCTGCGTCATGCCGAACAGGTTGCCGCTGGGGGATTCCATCAGCATCTGCGGGGTCAGCGGCAGCGCGCCCTGCGGCCCCGCCGCGTGGGTGATGACGGCATAAAACGCCTCGTCCTGCGGGGTGAAAATCTTCTCGATGGTCATGGTTATCGTCCGGCTCAGCAGAGCTTGAGCTGTTGCAGCAGGGTTTTCAGCTGCGCCTTACGCGGCTCGTCCAGCGCAGAGGCGGGCGGCAGCACGTGCGTGGAAATCGGGCGGCCGCAGAGCACAATCGCCTCTTTAATGACGTTCACAAACGGCGTATCCAGCTGATACATCTGCGGAATTTGCAGTAAGGTCTGATGATACTCAGCCGCTTTCGCCACGTCTTTATCACGCCAGGCTTTCAGAAGATTCACCGACACCTGCGGGGCAAAGTTGCCGCTCGCCGAAATCGCCCCGTCGCCGCCGAGCAGCAGGGTATTAAACAGATGATCGTCGTAGCCGCACAGCACGGTGAAGTGCGGATGGGCACCTTTGACGGTGTGGATCATGCTGCGCAGGTGGGCAACGGAGTCGATGGTATCTTTGATGCCGACGATGTTGCTGCGCGAGTCGGCGAGGGTTTTCACCAGCGCCGGGGTCAGATCCTGCCCGGTCAGCGCCGGGAAGTTGTAGAGCATCACCGGCAGCGTGACGCTGTCCGCCACCTGCTCGAAATAGCGGATCAGGTTCGCTTCCGACACTTTCCAGTAGTAAGGGTTGATCACCACGATGCCGTCCGCCCCTGCCTGCTGCGCGTGCTGGCTCAGCGCAATGGTTTCCCGGGCGTTGGTGCCGCCGGTGCCGATCAGGACCGGTACGCGACGATCGACATGATCGATAGCAAATTGGGCAATGGTTTTACGCTCTTCGGCGCCGAGCTGGGAGAACTCGCCGCCGCTGCCCAGGAAGAACAGACCGTCAACGCCTGCTTTGATGAGATCGTCGATCAGCGCGGCGGTGCCCTGCTTATCGAGCTGGCCATCGGCGGTAAAAATGGTGGAGACAGGGGGAATGATTCCCGTGAACAACGCGGACTGCGGCATGAGATCTCCTTGCTGAATCATTTTGTTCTATATTATAGAACAGCGTTCGATAAATTAACGATCATACTATGACGCAGGAAAAGCGCAGGTAAATGAGAGATGGAGAGGGAGTGCGGGAAATTTAAGCTGGATCACATATTGGAAGGTGCGGCCTGATGCCCTCACCCTAACCCTCTCCCACAGGGAGAGGGGACTTTTACACCCTCTCCCCTTGGGAGAGGAGTTACTCTACAAGCATCTTCACCACCACTTTCCTGACCTTAGCAGGTGCCCCCACCGCGCACAGCGGCTTGTGCACCTCACCCGGCCAGAACACCACAAAATCCCCTTCGCTCAACACCACGGTTTTCTCCTGCTCGCCTTCCGGCAGGAAGGCGATATCTTTATCCGCCAGCCAGTCGGTGTCCGGCGTGCCGGGCGGCAGGGTGCTGAAGGTCATCCCTTCCTGACCCTTCATCACGATCTGAATATCCAGATAGCGCGCGTGGTACTCGGCGCGGCGCTCGGCGAACGGCTGGGTCGTGTCTTCGGAGACCAGATAAAACAGGCTGTTGCCGTTGACGTCGTGCTTGCCGAGCGGCGTGGCGTCGGTGACGTGAGTTTTAACGTGCTCAATGGCCTGTCGCAGTTCGTCAGGCAGCCAGGAGTGCAGATGGTGGATGTTGCCGATAATCATCAGAAAACCCTCGATATAAAACAACGTTTCATTTTTATCTTTTATACGAGAATCCTAGCTGCCATACCAGCGCTTTTTAGACGGGTTTTGCGCGAACGCATGTTTATCGGGAATGGTGTTAATTTGCTGTTAAGCCCTCGCAGGCATTTATGCAGTCATTATGCATATCTTCAGTTCTTCGTTATCACGGCCTTGCGCTAACTTACTGATCGTCATGCCTTAACAACAAAACTCGCTACAGCTTCACATTTTATCACTTTGATAATTTGCTATTAAATTCAATAAATATTTATTGATTTTCCTTAAGCCAAAAATAGTTAATTAGCAATATTGCATAGTCATTCCACACAACCAATAAAAACATTTAAAATCAACAGCTTAACAAAATATTTCAAAGCATTAAATTCTACAAAACACTAACAACTGCAAATAATGACAACGGATAGTGCTTAGCTATTCACCTCGCCAGAATAGCCAATTAATCATTATCTGATGCGAATCATGCTAATGAAAATAAACCGCTTAATATCCATTTTCGCGTGAGCAATATCACAATACGGATTATTTAACTGCCTAGTATGAACCACGAAATCAATTGAGCTTAGCCGCCATGCAATTAAATACATCACATGGCGCATGCCCTTTTTATTCTGAAAAACAGTTAAAGGAATAATTATGGAAAAGCATTACGTCGGTTCTGAAATTGGTCAATTGCGTAGCGTTATGCTGCACCGCCCAAATTTAAGTCTGAAACGCTTAACGCCATCAAACTGTCAGGAGCTGCTTTTCGATGACGTGCTCTCGGTTGAGCGGGCGGGTGAGGAGCATGACATCTTCGCCAACACGCTGCGTGAGCAGGGGGTGGAAGTCCTGCTGCTGACCGACCTGCTGACACAAACCCTTGATATCGCTGAGGCGAAAGCCTGGCTGCTGGAGACGCAAATCTCTGACTACCGCCTCGGCCCAACCTTTGCTGGCGACGTGCGCGGCTGGCTGGCGGATATGCCGCACCGGGAACTGGCGCGCAGATTAAGCGGCGGATTAACCTACGGTGAAATTCCGGCAGCCATTAAAAATATGGTGGTGGATACCCACACGGCGAATGATTTTATTATGAAGCCACTGCCGAACCATTTATTTACCCGCGATACCTCCTGCTGGATCTATAACGGCGTCTCTATTAACCCAATGGCCAAACCGGCGCGTCAGCGTGAAACTAATAACCTGCGGGCAATATATCGCTGGCACCCGGCGTTCGCCGACGGCGATTTTATTAAGTATTTCGGCGACGAGAATATTAATTACGACCACGCCACTTTAGAAGGCGGCGACGTATTAGTCATTGGCCGCGGCGCGGTATTGATCGGCATGTCCGAGCGCACCACCCCGCAGGGCGTGGAGTTCCTCGCCAACAGCCTGTTCAAACACCGCCAGGCCGAGCGCGTGATTGCCGTTGAGCTGCCCAAACACCGCTCCTGCATGCACCTCGACACCGTCATGACCCACATCGACGTGGATACCTTCTCCGTCTACCCGGAAGTGGTGCGCAAAGACGCCCAGTGCTGGACGCTCACCCCGGACGGACGCGGCGGCCTGCTGCGCACCCAGGAAACCGACCTGCTGCACGCCATCGAGAAGGCGCTCGGCATTAACCAGGTACGTCTGATCACCACCGGCGGCGACGCCTTTGAGGCCGAACGCGAGCAGTGGAACGACGCCAATAACGTCCTGACCATCCGCCCCGGCGTGGTGATTGGCTACGAGCGCAACGTCTGGACCAACGAGAAATACGACAAAGCGGGTATCACCGTGCTGCCCATCCCGGGCGACGAACTCGGACGCGGCCGCGGCGGCGCGCGCTGCATGAGCTGCCCGCTGGAACGCGACGGAATTTAAAGGAGCCATCATGGAACGAAAACCCACTCTGGTTGTGGCCCTGGGCGGCAATGCGCTGCTCAAGCGCGGCGAGCCGCTGGAAGCGGAGATCCAGCGCCAGAACATCGAGCAGGCCGCCCGCACCATCGCCGGGCTGACGGCGCAGTGGCGCGTGGTGCTGGTACACGGCAACGGGCCGCAGGTCGGGCTGCTGGCGCTGCAGAACAGCGCCTACGACAAAGTCACGCCCTACCCGCTGGACGTTCTTGGCGCCGAAAGCCAAGGAATGATCGGCTACATGCTCCAGCAGGCGCTGAAAAACAGCCTGCCGCAGCGGGAGGTGAGCGTTCTGCTCACCCAGGTAGAAGTGGACGCCGCCGACCCGGCCTTCAGTAACCCGACCAAATACATCGGCCCGGTCTACAGCGAAGCCCAGGCAAAAACGCTGGCCGCAGAGAAAGGCTGGGTGTTTAAGGCCGACGGCAGCTACGTCCGCCGCGTGGTGCCCTCTCCGCAGCCGAAGCGCATCGTTGAGAGCGACGCCATCACGGCGCTGATCCAGCGCGACCACCTGGTGATCTGCAACGGCGGCGGCGGGGTGCCGGTGGTGGAACAGGCCAACGGCTATCGCGGGATCGAGGCGGTAATCGATAAAGACCTCTCCGCCGCCCTGCTGGCGCGCCAGATCGAGGCCGATGCCCTGCTGATCCTCACCGATGCCGACGCGGTGTACCTCGACTGGGGCAAACCAACCCAGCGTCCGCTGGCGCAGGTGACGCCGGAGCTGCTCAGGGGCATGCAGTTCGACGCCGGATCGATGGGGCCGAAGGTGGCCGCCTGCCGCGAGTTCGTTGAAGCCTGCAACGGCATTGCCGGGATCGGCGCGCTGGCCGACGGCGCGGAGATCCTCGCGGGCGAGAAAGGCACGTTGATTCGTAACTGAACACTCATTTTAAAAAGGATTTACCCATGACCATCAACCTGAAAAACCGCAACTTCCTCAAACTGCTGGACTATACCCCGGCGGAGATCCAGTACCTGATCGACCTCGCCATCGAGCTCAAGGCCGCCAAAAAAGCCGGGCGCGAGAAGCAAACCCTGGTCGGGAAAAACATCGCCCTGATCTTTGAAAAAACCTCCACCCGCACCCGCTGCGCCTTCGAAGTGGGCGCGTTCGACCAGGGCGCGCAGGTCACCTATCTCGGCCCAAGCGGATCGCAGATTGGCCATAAAGAGTCAATGAAAGACACCGCCCGCGTGCTGGGCCGCATGTATGACGGCATCGAATATCGCGGCTACGGGCAGGCCATCGTCGAAGAGCTGGGCGAGTACGCGGGCGTGCCGGTGTGGAACGGCCTGACCGACGAGTTCCACCCAACGCAAATTCTCGCCGACCTGATGACCATGCTGGAGCACTCCCCGGGCAAAACCCTGCCTGAGCTGAGCTTTGCCTATCTCGGCGACGCGCGCAACAACATGGGCAACTCCCTGATGGTCGGTGCGGCCAAGATGGGGATGGATATCCGCCTCGTTGCGCCGAAATCCTTCTGGCCGGAGGCAGGCCTGGTTGAGCAGTGCCGCGCCATTGCGAAAGAGACGGGCGCGCGCATCACCCTCACCGACGACGTGGAAGAAGGCGTGCAGGGGACCGATTTCCTCTACACCGACGTGTGGGTCTCCATGGGCGAGCCGAAGGAAGCCTGGGCCGAGCGCGTCAGCCTGATGAAGCCGTATCAGATTAACGCCCAGGTCATGAAGGCCACCGGCAACCCGAACGTCAAGTTCATGCACTGCCTGCCCGCGTTCCACAACGAGCACACGAAGGTGGGCCGCGAAATCGAGATGGCGTACGGGCTGAAGGGGCTGGAGGTGACGGAAGAGGTCTTTGAATCACCGAACTCCATCGTCTTCGACGAAGCAGAGAACCGCATGCACACCATTAAAGCGGTCATGGTGGCGACACTCGGCGACTAATCACCGCCCGGCGCGCCGCGGGGTGCGCCGGGTTTAAGGAGAACATCATGGGCAAGTTCAAGTTTCCCTCCGCTTACACCATTCTCTTTTTTCTGATTGCCGTCGTGGCCGTGCTGACGTGGATTGTCCCGGCCGGGCAGTACCATATGGCAATGAACGAGGCGCTCGGCAAAGACGTCCCCGTTGCAGGCACCTACGCGCACGTCGCGGCGCATCCGCAGGGGCTGGTTTCGGTGCTGATGGCGCCGATTGCCGGGCTGTACGATCCGGAATCCGGCCAGGCCGGGGCGATCGACGTGGCGCTGTTTATTCTGATCATCGGGGGATTCCTCGGGATCGTCACCAAAACCGGGGCGATTGACGCCGGGATCGAGCGTGTGACCACCCGACTGCGCGGACGCGAGGAGTGGATGATCCCGATCCTGATGGCGCTGTTTGCCGCAGGCGGCACGATTTACGGTATGGCCGAAGAGTCACTGCCCTTCTATACCTTACTGGTGCCGGTGATGCTGGCCGCGCGGTTCGATCCGGTTGTCGCCGCCTCTACCGTGCTGCTCGGGGCGGGGATCGGCACCCTCGGCTCCACCATTAACCCGTTTGCCACGGTGATCGCCGCCAACGCCGCCGGGATCCCCTTCACCAACGGCATCGCCCTGCGCGTGGCGCTGCTGGTCATCGGCTGGATCATCTGCGTGGCGTGGGTGATGCTCTACGCCCGCAAGGTACGCAAGGATCCCTCGCAGTCCATCGTTGCAGACAAGCAGGAGGAGAACCTCGCCCATTTCCTCGGCAACAAGGGCGAACAGTCCCTGGAATTCACCCCGGTGCGCAAAATCATCCTGGTGATTTTCGCTCTGGCCTTCGCGGTGATGATTTACGGCGTGGCGGTGCTGGGCTGGTGGATGGCGGAGATTTCAGCGGTGTTTCTCGCCAGCGCGATCATCGTCGGCCTGATTGCCCGCATGAGCGAAGAGGAGCTGACGTCGACGTTTATCAACGGCGCGCGAGATTTGCTGGGCGTCGCGCTGATTATCGGCATCGCGCGCGGTATCGTAGTCATCATGGATAAGGGCATGATTACCCACACCATTTTGCACAGCGCGGAAGGGCTGGTCAGCGGGTTGTTCACGGTAGCGTTTATCAACGTGATGTACTGGCTGGAAGTCGTGCTGTCGTTTCTTGTGCCTTCTTCATCCGGCCTGGCCGTTCTGACGATGCCGATCATGGCGCCGCTTGCTGATTTCGCTAACGTCAACCGCGACCTGGTGGTTACGGCTTACCAGTCGGCCTCCGGCATCGTTAACCTCGTCACGCCGACCTCTGCGGTGGTTATGGGCGGGCTGGCTATCGCCCGGGTACCTTACGTGCGCTACCTGAAATGGGTGGCGCCGCTGCTGGCGATCCTGACGGTGGTGATTATGGTGGCGTTAAGTCTGGGGGCGTTGTTGTAATTTGCCGGATGGCGCTGCGCTTATCCGGCCTACGGATCGGTGCGGTGTCACCGGTTATTTCGGGAACTGATATGGGAAACATGATGGATTACGAAGAGTACTCTCCCAAAGAACAGCTGCAGCTCACGGTGTGCCAGCGTTTGATCGCCGAAAAGAGTTACCTTTCGCAGGAAGAGATTCGCCGCGACCTGCAGGAGAGAGGGTTTGACAGCATCAGCCAGTCGACCGTTTCGCGATTGCTGAAGTTGCTCGGAGTCATAAAAATTCGAAATGCCAAAGGGCTAAAGATTTATTCGTTGAATCCTCAACTGCGCCCTGCCCCCGACGCCGCGCGTACCGTTTCGGAAATGGTGGTCAGCGTTGAGCATAATAGCGAGTTTATCCTTGTCCATACCGTCGCCGGATATGGCCGCGCGGTGGCGCGTATTCTGGATTATCACCAGCTTCCGGAAATTTTAGGCGTGGTGGCCGGCAGCAGTATTGTCTGGGTCGCCCCCCGGGTGGTAAAGCGCACCGCGCTGGTGCATAAGCAAATTAATTATTTACTCAGAACGCATTAATATTCACAAAGAACCGTTTGCATTGAGTAAAGCGTGCATTAAATCGCTTGATCCGAAAAGCGAGCTGCGTATAATGCCCGACAATTTGCCGGGAGGAAGCATGGTCAAGCGTGTACGACATAACGTCTTACCGCGTCTGAAATCAGACGCTGGCCTGCCGTTTTTCTTCCCGTTGCTAAACCTATTCCCAGAGCCCCTCATTTGAGGGGCTTTTTTTTGCCCGGCGTCAGGAGATAAACATGAATCCGCTTTATCAAAAACACATCATTTCCATAAACGACCTCAGCCGCGAAGAGCTGGAACTGGTTCTGGAAACCGCGGCAAAACTGAAGGCCAATCCGCAACCGGAGCTGCTGAAGCACAAGGTGATTGCGAGCTGCTTCTTTGAAGCCTCGACCCGCACCCGCCTCTCCTTTGAGACCTCCATGCACCGCCTGGGCGCGAGCGTGGTGGGCTTCTCGGACAGCAGCAACACGTCGCTGGGTAAAAAAGGCGAGACCCTGGCGGATACCATTTCAGTCATCAGCACCTACGTCGACGCGATTGTGATGCGGCACCCGCAGGAGGGCGCGGCGCGTCTGGCAACCGAGTTTTCCGGCGGCATTCCGGTGCTGAACGCCGGTGACGGTGCCAACCAGCACCCGACGCAGACCCTGCTGGATCTGTTTACCATTCAGGAGACCCAGGGCAAGCTCGAGAACCTGAATATCGCCATGGTTGGCGACCTGAAGTATGGCCGCACCGTACACTCCCTGACCCAGGCGCTGGCGAAATTTAACGGCAACCGCTTCTACTTCATCGCCCCGGACGCGCTGGCAATGCCGCAATACATCCTCGACATGCTGGACGAGAAAGGCATTGCGTGGAGCCTGCATGCCAGCATCGAAGAGGTGATGAGCCACGTGGATATTCTGTATATGACCCGCGTGCAGAAAGAGCGTCTGGACCCGTCCGAATACGCCAACGTGAAGGCGCAGTTCGTGCTGCGCGCCAGCGACCTGGAAGGCGCACGCGACAACATGAAGGTCCTGCATCCGCTGCCGCGCATCGATGAGATCACCACAGACGTCGATAAAACGCCGCACGCCTGGTACTTCCAGCAGGCCGGAAACGGCATCTTCGCCCGCCAGGCGTTACTGGCACTGGTTCTGAATCGCGAATTAGCTCTGTAAGGGGAGACGACCATGACACACGATAACAAACTCCAGGTTGAAGCCATCAAGCGTGGCACCGTGATTGACCACATCCCTGCGCAGGTGGGCTTTAAGCTGCTGACGCTGTTCAAACTGACCGAAACTGACCAGCGCATCACCATCGGCCTGAACCTGCCGTCGGGCGAGATGGGCCGCAAAGACCTGATCAAAATCGAGAACACCTTCCTGACCGACGAGCAGGTTAACCAGCTGTCGCTGTACGCGCCGGACGCCACCGTCAACCGCATCGACGAGTACGAAGTGGTCGGCAAATCCCGCCCGAGCCTGCCAGAACGTATCGAAAGCGTGCTGGTCTGCCCGAACAGCAACTGCATCAGTCATGCTGAGCCGGTTTCCTCCAGTTTCGCAGTGAAAAAGCGCGCGAATGACATCGCACTCAAATGCAAATACTGCGAAAAAGAGTTTTCTCATTATGTGGTGCTGGCCAACTAATTGAGGTTGGTAATGAAATCCCGGCTGTTATAATGGCCGGGAACATTCTTAACGCTGTAATTCTGGAGAAAACATGAGCAAAGTACTCGCGACGGAAAATGCACCAGCCGCTATCGGCCCTTACGTTCAGGGCGTTGATCTGGGCAGCATGATCATCACTTCAGGTCAGATCCCCGTAAACCCAAAAACCGGCGCGGTGCCGGAAGATGTCGCGGCGCAGGCGCGTCAGTCGCTGGAAAACGTGCAGGCTATCGTGGAATCTGCCGGTCTGAAAGTGGGTGATATCGTGAAAACCACCGTGTTCGTGAAGGATCTGAACGATTTCGCGACCGTTAACGCCACTTACGAAGCGTTCTTCACCGAGCATAACGCCACCTTCCCGGCGCGCTCCTGCGTGGAAGTGGCGCGTCTGCCAAAAGACGTGAAAATTGAAATCGAAGCGATTGCCGTTCGTCGCTAATTCGCTTTGGCGATGAAAAAAGGCAGCCCAGGCTGCCTTTTTTATGGCCCGCTACTGATTCCGCGTGGCGCGCAGCAGCGTCTCCAGCGGATAGACCGCCGCAATCACCACTTCGTCCTGCACCTTCGCCGCGTTATCCAGCTCGCTCTGAATCGAGGCGATCTCTTTGTCATCCAGCGTGCCCTGACGCGCCACCAGGTCGGTGAGCCGCAGGCCAATCGACGCCAGCTTATCCACCTCCTGGATCACCGGCTTCATCGCCTTCAGCTGATAGCTGTTTTCGCTTAAGGCCAGCGCGTCGCTGGTGTTGCTCTGCCAGCGGTTAAAGACGTGGCGCAGGGCGTCGGCGCTTTCCGTGTCTTCCGCATCGCTCACCAGACGGTCCGCCCATTTGTGCATCTGGCGCACGGTGGTGCTTTCGGCGTTCAGCGCATCCGCAAAGCGGTTGAGCGGCTCGAACTGATGGTAGTTTCCTGCCTGGAACTTCAGGTGCTGGCGGGTGTAATACTGAGCCGGTTCAATCGCCTGCGCGAGGACCTGCAGCGGCAGCGTGTCGGCATTACCGGCGAGGCGCGTGAACTGCACCTGCTGCTGGGTATGCTGCTGCAGCCCGACCGACACCGTCGACCAGCTGTCCATCGCCTGCAGGCGGGTGTACATGTTGTCGACGTCGTTGACGTCCTGCGCGGACCAGAGCCGCTCCGCCACCGCAAACGTACGCGGCCACAGACGAATATCCAGCACCGGCGCCACCACGTTTTCCGCCCACAGCGCCGCTTCGCCGCCGAGCAGGTTGGACTGGTTCGCCACGTCCGGCACGACGGGCGGAACGCCTTTCGGCACGTCGTCCAGACGCGTGCCGCTAATCGGGTAGCGCGTATTCCCGACGAGGAAATAACCGGAGAGTTTGTCGTTATCAACGGTGACAACCGGGCGCGTTTCGCCCATCCAGGTATCGACGGTGAAGGTCACCTGATTGTCATCCCGCCATTCAATATCCTGCACCGCGCGGCGGGATTTCCCGGCAAAATCAATAAACCCGCGCCAGCCGGCATCCCCTTTCACCAGCGTGAAGCTCCCCTCCACCGGCTTGCCCTTCAGGCGCGGCATGGAGAAGGCCCAGCTCTGGGCGCTGTCGGTGTCCGCTATCACGTCCACGCCGTTTAACCCCTGCGGGACGATCTCGTTGCGGTAGTGATAGGCGGTGGACTGGGGCTGGTCGAGATAAAAGCCGGTCGACAGAATGCCCCTGTAGCCGTTCTGCGCCACCTGCCCCAGCGCGTCCTGGCCCTGCCAGGACTGGATCAGAATGCTTTTCGGCAGATCGGGATGGTAGATCTCATCCCAGCCGACCATCTGGCGGTGATGCTTCTCGAGGATCGTTTCCAGCCTGCGGTTGAAGTACGCCTGCAGCGCGTGGCTGTCTGCCAGCCTGTTGTCGCGCATAAACTGCTGGATGGCCGGATTCGCTTTCCACTGGCTGTCGTCCACCTCGTCGCCGCCGATATGCAGATACGGATCGGGGAAGATCGCCGCCAGTTCGCTGACCATCGCGTCGGCAAAAGCGTAAGTTGCGTCTTTTGTCGGATCCAGCACCGGCTTCAGCACGCCCCAGTGGCGTTCCATGGCGTACGGCCCCGGGGCGCTCATCAGCTCCGGGTAGGCCACGGCAATCGCCGAGGCGTGGCCCGGCATGTCGATCTCCGGCACCACGCGAATGCCGCGCTCGGCGGCGTAACGCACCACCTCGCGCATCTGCTCAGGCGTGTAGAACAGCCCGTCGCTGGCAAGCTGGGTTAATTTTGGATAACGCTTCGAGCTGAAGCGCCAGCCCTGGTCGTCGGTCAAATGCCAGTGCAGCACGTTGAGCTTCGCCGCGGCCATGCCGTCGATCTGGCGTTTGATATCCGGCAGCGGGAGAAAGTGGCGTGCCGAATCGAGCAGCAGCCCGCGCCACGGGAAGCGCGGTGAATCTTCAATGGTCACCCACGGGATCGAGGTGTTTTCCGCCCCGTTCTGCACCAGCTGGAGCAGGGTTTCCATGGCGCGCAAGGCACCGAAGCGGGTGTTGGCAGAGATGTTCACGCCGTTGGCGTCCACCGTGAGCTTATAGGTTTCATCGCTGTCCGGCAGCGGCTGCGGCTTCACCTTTTTAGCGATGGCGATGCGGATAGTTGGTTTGTCTGGCTTTTCAGCCTGAGGCTGCAGCGTCCAGCCGGTTTGCAGGGCGATGCGCTGGCGCAGTCGGTTGACGGCGTCACCGAGATCGTCCCCGCTGACGCTTACAGAGACGTTGTTGCTGAGCACCAGTGCGCCCTGGGTGGTCGGGCGTTCGACCTTCGCAGGCCAGGGCATTAAGGGGAGATCCCCTGCCGGGGCGGCAAAGGCAGAGGCGCCGAGCATCAGCCCGGCGGTTAAGAGGCTGTACCGTAACATGAATGTTCCTTATCTGACGGGCCAAATAAAGGCAAAACATTCTGTTAACATGCGCTCAATTTGTCGTCAAGCGAATGCGCCGACGGAGATCACAGGTTGTTGAATTTGGGAGGAAAGCTATTGCCGGGTGGCGGCTTCGCCTTACCCGGCCTACGTTTCGGGAGTAGGCCGGGTAAGGCGAAGCCGCCACCCGGCAAACATAACTTACTGCCACCCATACCGACGCGCATAGAACCCTTTCACCATCTGGGTCAGCACCATATAACCGGCGAGAATCGCCACCAGCCACGGGAAGTAGCTCAGCGGCAGCGCCTGCAGCTGCAGGTAGCTTGCCAGCGGTGAGAACGGCAGCGCGATGCCGAGCGCCATCACAATGCCCGTCATCACAATCAGCGGCCACGCGGCGCGGCTCTGGATGAACGGAATGCGGCGGGTGCGGATCATGTGCACAATCAGCGTCTGCGACAGCAGCCCGACCACGAACCAGCCGGACTGGAACAGCGTCTGGTGTTCCGGGGTGTTGGCATGGAACACAAACCACATCAGGCAGAAGGTCAGGATGTCGAAGATGGAGCTGATCGGGCCAAAGAACAGCATAAAGCGCCCAAGATCTGCCGGGTTCCAGTGCTGCGGCTTCTGGATCTGCTCGTCGTCCACGTTATCAAACGGGATCGCCACCTGAGACACGTCGTACATCAGGTTCTGGATCAGCAGGTGCAGCGGCAGCATCGGCAGGAACGGCAGAAACGCGCTCGCCACCAGCACGCTGAAGACGTTACCGAAGTTGGAGCTGGCGGTCATCTTGATGTACTTGAGCATATTGGCAAAGGTACGGCGCCCTTCAATCACGCCCTCCTCCAGCACCATCAGGCTCTTTTCCAGCAGAATGATATCCGCCGCTTCGCGGGCAATATCGACCGCCCCGTCTACGGAGATACCGATATCCGCCGCACGCAGGGCGGGCGCGTCGTTGATGCCGTCGCCCATGAAGCCCACCACGTGCCCTTCTCGCTTAAGCAGGGTGACGATGCGCTCTTTGTGCATCGGCGTCAGGCGGGCAAACAGCGTGGTGCGCTGGGCAAGCTTCGCCAGTTCGTCATCAGAGAGATGTTCAATATCGCTCCCCACCACCACGTCGCCCGCGTCCAGCCCCACCTCGTGGCACACTTTGGCCGCCACCAACTCGCTGTCGCCGGTGAGGATTTTCACGGTAATACCGCTCGCCTTCAGCGCCTTCAGCGCCGGGGCGGTGGTCTCTTTCGGCGGATCGAGGAAGGCGATGTAGCCCTCGAGGATCAGATCGGATTCGTCAATACGCTGGTAATCCCCCTCCCGCGCGGGCAGGAACTTGCTCGCCACCGCCACCACGCGCAGCCCCTGACGGTTGAGGTTGTCGGTGACGCGCTTGATGCGGCGCAGCATGGTGTCGTCCAGCGGCACAATATCGCCGTTATAGCGCACCTGCGTCGACACGTTGAGGATCTCCTGCAGCGCCCCTTTGCAGATCAGCTGATGCACGTTCGGCTGCTCGCTCACCACCACCGACATCCGGCGGCGCTCGAAGTCGAACGGGATCTCATCCACCTTCTGCCAGCGGCCGGAGAGCGTGCGGGCGGCCTCCTCGTCCACGCCTTCCAGCACGGCGACGTCGAGCAGGTTTTTCAGCCCGGTCTGGTAATGGCTGTTCAGCCACGCGCTGTGCAGCACGCGCTCGCTGGTTTTGCCGGAGATATCGGTGTGGTTCTCCAGCACGATTTTGTCCTGCGTCAGAGTGCCGGTTTTATCGGTGCAGAGAATGTCCATCGCGCCAAAGTTCTGAATGGCATCAAGGTGTTTGACGATCACCTTTTGTTTAGAGAGCTTCACCGCCCCGCGCGCCAGCGTAGAGGTCACAATCATCGGCAGCATTTCCGGCGTTAAGCCGACCGCCACGGAGAGCGCGAACAGCGCCGCCTCCCACCAGTCGCCTTTGGTGTAGCCGTTAATCAGCAGCACGATTGGCGTCATCACCATCATAAAGCGGATCAGCAGCATGCTGACGCGGCCAATCCCTTTCTGGAAGGCATTCGGCTCGCTCTCCTGCTCGCTGACGCGCCCGGCAAGCTGACCAAACCAGGTGTTGCCCCCGGTGGCGGTGACAATCGCCTGCGCGGTGCCGCTGACGACCGTGGTGCCCATAAAGCACAGGGTGTCGCACTCGAGCGGGTTCATCTGCTGCGGGTCGCGGCTGCGCGCCACCTTTTCAACGGGCAGGGATTCGCCGGTCAGGGAAGCCTGCGCCACAAACAGATCGCGCGCCTGGATGATGCGTAAATCCGCCGGGATCATGTCCCCCGCGGCCAGCTTCACCAGATCGCCCGGCACCAGCTGGTCGATAGGCAATTCCACCCAGGCGTTTTCGCCGAGATCGTTGATCACGCGCGAGACGGTCGCGGTGTTGCTGACCATCGCCTTCAGGGCGTCCGCCGCTTTGGTGGAGCGGGCCTCCTGAATAAAGTTCAGCAGCGTGGAGATGCCCACCATCAGGGCAATCACCCCTGCGGCAAACAGATCTTCCGTCGCGTAGGAGATGAGGCCGAGCACGGTCAGCAGCAGGTTGAACGGGTTGCGGTAGCAGAGCCACAGATGCACCCACCACGGAGAGGGCTTTTGCGCCGGAATGAGGTTATCGCCATGCACGGCGCGGATTTTTTCCACTTCTGCCGCGTTCAGCCCTTCCGGGTGTCCGCCAAAGGCGCGCCAGACTTCGTTTTCATCCATCGCCGCCACGTTCAGGCAGCGTTCGGTCAGGGACGCGGGGATCGCCGCCCCCGCCATGTTTTTGGCGTTTGGCAGCGGGTCGCGCTGAACAAGACGGTGTGGCAGGTGGCGGCTCAGCAGGGCCTGCAGCTGCCGGGTGATATTTTTAAACATCGTCATTCCTCCGCATCCGCAAAGGCGGACGCAGCATTTCCTTCAGGCGTGGCAAAGCCGTACCTGAGAGGCACTCAATTTTTCAAGCAGGAACGTTTGGAACGCTGCTGCCTCACATCACCGGTGAGTCAGCAACAGGCTGGCTTACCGGAAAGAACGCATTCTCCCGTTCAGGAGAGGTGTGGGATCGGGATCCATGAAGCCTCCGGTAAGTAAAAAGTAGGGTGTCGCCGCGCAGTATAAGGATTTAAGCGTACCCTTTTTGATGATTCGGGCGGTATTATACCCCCCTGCAAATAAACCGAACGTAAACCAGATTTAGCCCATAGCGAAATCGCGCTATAGCATTAGGCTCAATTCATTACATTGTCGTTGTTACAGGGAATACAGCATGCAGAACCGCCTTACGATTAAAGACATCGCGCGTTTAAGCGGCGTGGGGAAATCGACCGTCTCACGCGTGCTGAACAACGAAAGCGGCGTCAGCGAACGCACCCGCGAGCGCGTTGAGGCGGTCATGAATCAGCACGGCTTTTCCCCTTCCCGCTCCGCGCGCGCCATGCGCGGGCAGAGTGACAAAGTGGTCGCCATCATTGTCTCGCGTCTGGATTCTCTGTCTGAAAACCTCGCCGTGCAGACCATGCTGCCCGCCTTCTACGAGCAGGGATATGACCCGATCATGATGGAGAGCCAGTTCTCGCCCCAGCTGGTAGAAGAGCATCTGGGGATGCTCCAGCGGCGCAACATTGACGGCGTGGTGCTGTTCGGTTTTACCGGCATCAAAGACGAGATGCTGAAACCCTGGCAGCCGTCGCTGGTGCTGCTGGCGCGCGATGCCCACGGTTTTGCCTCCGTCTGCTATGACGACGAGGGCGCGATTATCACCCTGATGCAGCGCCTGTTTGACGAAGGCCATCGCCACATCAGCTTCCTCGGCGTACCACACGCGGACGTTACCACCGGCAAGCGACGCCATGAGGCCTATCTGGCGTTTTGCAAAAAGCACAACCTCTCCGCCGTGGCCTCCCTGCCGGGGCTGGGCATGAAGCAGGGCTACGAGCAGGTCGCCAGCGTCCTGACGCCGCAGACCACCGCGCTGGTGTGCGCCACGGATACGCTGGCGCTGGGCGCGAGTAAATATCTGCAGGAGCAGCGTATCGACGGTCTGCAGGTCGCGAGCGTCGGCAGCACGCCGCTGATGAAGTTTTTGCACCCGGAGATCATCACCGTCGATCCGGGCTACGCTGAGTCCGGCAGACAGGCCGCCACGCAGCTGATCGAGCAGATCAACGGGCGCGCAGAGCCGCGTCAGATCGTTATTCCTGCCCACCTTTCATAACCCCCACCAATCGGTTTATTGTGATCTTCGCCCGATTTCGGGAACGTTCCCATTTTCGCCGTCACGCTGAAGGAGTAGGCTTGCGCTCAGGTCATTACACCCCCTCACCATCTGTCATGAGGTTTCATGATGAGTAAAGTCAAACAAGCAGATATTGATCAGCTGATCGTCCTGGTCGGCGGCCGCGAAAACATCGCAACCGTCAGCCATTGCATTACCCGCCTGCGCTTCGTGCTGAACGATCCGGCCAAAGCGAACCCGAAGGCGATTGAAGAGCTGAAAATGGTAAAAGGCTGCTTCACCAACGCCGGTCAGTTCCAGGTGGTGATTGGTACCGAAGTGGGCGATTACTATCAGGCTCTGCTGGCGACCACCGGGCACAGCGCGGCGGATAAAGAGCAGGCCAAGAAGGCTGCGCGCCAGAATATGAAGTGGCACGAGCAGCTGATTTCCCACTTCGCGGAGATCTTCTTCCCGCTGCTGCCGGCGCTGATCAGCGGAGGCCTGATTTTAGGCTTCCGTAACGTCATCGGCGACGTGCCGATGAGCGACGGCAAAACCCTGGCGCAGATGTACCCGGCGCTGAAAACCGTGTACGACTTCCTGTGGCTGATTGGCGAAGCGATCTTCTTCTATCTGCCGGTCGGGATTTGCTGGTCCGCGGTGCGCAAGATGGGCGGTACGCCGATCCTCGGTATTGTACTCGGCGTCACGCTGGTCTCTCCGCAGTTAATGAACGCTTACTTACTTGGTCAACAGGTGCCGGAGGTGTGGAACTTTGGCCTGTTTACCATCGCCAAAGTGGGCTATCAGGCGCAGGTCATTCCGGCCCTGCTGGCGGGCCTGGCGCTGGGCTTTATTGAAACCCGACTGAAACGCATCGTGCCGGATTACCTTTATCTGGTGGTGGTGCCGGTGTGCTCGCTGATTCTGGCGGTCTTCCTGGCGCATGCCTTTATCGGTCCGTTTGGCCGCATGATTGGCGACGGCGTGGCCTTCGCGGTGCGTCACCTGATGACCGGCAGCTTCGCCCCGATTGGCGCCGCGCTGTTTGGCTTCCTGTACGCCCCGCTGGTGATCACCGGCGTGCACCAGACCACGCTGGCGATTGATATGCAGATGATCCAGAGCCTCGGCGGCACGCCGGTCTGGCCGATTATCGCCCTGTCGAACATTGCTCAGGCGTCCGCGGTGACCGGCATCATTATCGTCAGCCGCAAGCACAACGAACGCGAGATCTCCGTTCCGGCGGCCATCTCCGCCTACCTCGGCGTCACCGAACCGGCAATGTACGGTATCAACCTGAAATACCGCTTCCCGATGCTCTGCGCGATGATCGGTTCCGGTTTGGCAGGCCTGGTGTGTGGACTGAACGGCGTGATGGCGAACGGGATTGGCGTCGGCGGCCTGCCGGGCATCCTCTCCATCCAGCCCGCTTACTGGCAGGTGTTTGCCCTGGCAATGGCCATCGCCATTATCGTCCCAATGGCGCTGACCACCGTGGTTTACCAGCGTAAGTACCGTGAGGGCTCGCTGCAGATTGTTTAACTTCATCTTTCGGGGCGCAGTTGCGCCCCTTCGCATTTGCAGGAACGCATTATGAATACCCTTCCTCACTGGTGGCAGAACGGCGTCATCTACCAGATTTACCCAAAGAGCTTCCAGGACACCACCGGCAGCGGCACCGGCGATTTACGCGGCGTGACGCAGCGTCTGGACTATCTGAAAACCCTCGGCATTGACGCCATCTGGCTGACGCCGTTTTATATCTCTCCGCAGGTGGACAACGGCTACGACGTGGCGAACTACACCGCCATCGATCCGGCCTACGGCACGCTGGATGATTTCGACGAGCTGGTCGCTGAGGCGCACGCGCGCGGCATTCGCATCGTGCTGGACATGGTGTTTAACCACACCTCCACGCAGCACGCCTGGTTCCGCGAGTCGCTGAACAAAGCGAGCCCGTACCGCCAGTTCTACATCTGGCGAGACGGCACGCCGGAGCAGCTTCCCAACAACTGGCGCTCCAAGTTTGGCGGCAACGCCTGGCGCTGGCACGCCGAGAGCGAGCAGTATTACCTGCACCTCTTCGCGCCAGAGCAGGCGGACCTCAACTGGGAAAACCCGGCGGTGCGCGCCGAGCTGAAAAAGGTGTGCGAGTTCTGGGCCGATCGCGGCGTGGACGGCCTGCGTCTGGACGTCATTAACCTGATTTCAAAAGATCAGGATTTCCCGGACGACAACATCGGCGACGGTCGCCGCTTCTATACCGACGGGCCGCGCATTCATGAATATCTCCAGGAGATGAGCCGCGACGTCTTTACCCCGCGCAACCTGATGACGGTAGGCGAGATGTCCTCGACCTCGCTGGAGAACTGCCAGCAGTATGCTTCTCTCGACGGGCGCGAGCTGTCGATGACCTTTAACTTCCATCATCTGAAGGTGGACTACCCGGGCGGCGAAAAGTGGACGCTGGCGAAGCCGGACTTCGTGGCGCTGAAAACCCTCTTCCGCCACTGGCAGCAGGGGATGCACAACAAAGCCTGGAATGCGCTGTTCTGGTGTAACCACGATCAGCCGCGCATCGTGTCGCGCTTCGGTGACGAAGGAGAATACCGGGTTCACGCCGCGAAAATGCTCGGCATGGTGCTGCACGGGATGCAGGGCACGCCGTATATCTATCAGGGTGAAGAGCTTGGCATGACCAACCCGCACTTCAGCCGCATCACCGATTACCGCGACGTGGAAAGTCTGAACATGTTCGCCGAACTGCGCGCCAGCGGCCGCGAGCCGGAGGAATTACTGGCGATTCTGGCGAGCAAGTCCCGCGACAACGGGCGAACCCCAATGCAGTGGGACGCGTCGCACAATGCGGGCTTTACCGAGGGCGAGCCGTGGATTGGCGTCTGCGATAACTACGAAACCGTGAACGCCCGCGCGGCGCTGGACGATGCGGATTCGGTGTTCTACACCTACCAGTCGCTGATTCGCCTGCGCAAAACCCTCCCGGTGCTGACGTGGGGAGATTATGAGGATCTCCTGCCGGAACACCCTTCCCTGTGGTGCTATCGCCGCCAGTGGCAGGGGCAGACGCTGATGGTGGTGGCGAACCTGAGCCGGGAACGCCAGCAGTGGCAGCCGGACCCGGTACAGGGCGCCTGGCGGGTCGCTCTCGGCAACTATGATGACGTTCCCTCCCGCCCCAATGCGCGGCTATTGCGCCCGTTTGAAGCCATCTGGTGGGTGCAGGAATAAATACCAGGAGATACAGCATGCTGTATCTCCTTTTTTAGGTTTAGCGATACGCTAAATGTACGACGATAACTTTTACATCACGCTGTGCCCAAAATAAAAATAGCCCTGCCAATTAAATAACCTCGGCAGGATATGATGAAAAAGACAATTATTAAAGCAACGTGTATTAGCGCATTATTATTAAGCACGCAGGGATGGTGCGGAAATACATCCGTCGACCTTCGATTTGGTCATAATACGCGCTCAGACGTAAATGATTCACGTATTAAGGTCATGCATCAGGCAAATAACGGTTTTTACTTCTCCGTTGAAGCCGCACAAAACCACAACGATACCTTTTTTGGTGATACCGACCGATATAATCCCGATGACAAAGGGTTAACGGAAGCAGCACAGGAGATTGAAACGCGCTGGCGCTTCGATCTGGGTAATGGCTTCGCCGTTGCGCCTGGCATGGTGACGGTTTTCACCGCCAGCAATACCCATTACCGCCCTTTTATTCAGGGCTGGAAAGCGTTCGATAACGGTCTGAACCTCTCCGCCCGTTACCGTTATAACACCGTTAATGACGCACACAGCGACAAAGAAGTAGACGGCAGCGGCTACACCCGCCGCCAGTCACACCAGTTCGACATTTGGTTCGCTTATAACATTGGCAAATTCGGTATGTCCTACAACCCGCGCTTCCGCTGGCAGGATGATGTCGATCAGGGAACCGGGGATGACACCTACTGGGAGCATACCGTTGCGTTCAACTACAAGCTCGACGATGGCTGGACGCCTTACGTCGAGCTGGTTTCACTGGATAAAACCTACATCACTGCCGATGGCAGTCATGAAAATGATTATGCCGTACGTCTGGGGATAGTGAAGCAACTCTGACGGTCTGACTACACCGTATCGTGCTGCAGCAGCCTGCAGCCGATACGGTCCACGGCGCTTAACAGTTCAAGCTGCCCTTCCCGCTGATACAGCGATACCGCGTTAATGTCGATCGGTAACGGCCAGCATAGCGATGAGATCGCCGCCAGTGTCGATCCCTCGCGGGTAATCGCAATAATCTTTAACCCTTTGCGCAACGCGTTACGCGCCATTTCAATCAGCGACTGCGTCTCCCCGGATTTACTGATCAGCACCAGCGTCCCCTTCGATACCCGTGTCAGCTGGTGCATGTCATTCAAAATAAGGTGCGGCAGGCTCGCCAGCGATAAAAAGCGCGACAGGTAATTGAGGCTGGTGAGCGAGGCTCCCCGTGCGTACAGATAGATATGGCTGGAATGGGTAAGCAACCCGGACACCTCCGCCACAATATCGTCCGCCTGCGGCCCAACGTCAGGCTCTACGGGTGCGGGTGTAAAATGATCGCGCAAAAAACGATACCGAAGCTCGGTATAACTTTTATAGCCCATTTTTTTACACACACGATTAACGGAAGTTGTCGTCGTAAAGGTATCACGGGCAATCTCTTTTGCCGATATATTAGAAATATTACATGCGTGATGCTGAATGTATTCAAATATCAAACGTTCACTTCCCTGGAATGAATTCATAAATTACGCCCTGTTTAATCCCGGCATGATATTAACACAACGGGAAAATAGTCTCTGGAAGACGCTTCACACATTGCATTTACGCGTATCACGATACGTAATTAGTATTAGCAAACATTAAAAACCGGTTTAGGTTCTCTTTATACTTTCCCTGTTTTCACATCCAGGGAATTATGACAATGACGAAACAAAAAGTTGTCGCGGTAACAGCCTGCCCGACGGGCATTGCGCACACCTTTATGGCGGCGAATAAAATTATTGCATGGGCTAAAGCGCACAATATTGAGGTTAAGGTCGAAACGCAGGGCAGCGACGGCGTTAAAAACCGCTTAACGAAGCAGGACATCGCCTCCGCCACGGCCATTATTCTGGCAACCGACGTCCCCATTCAGGATGCCGAGCGCTTTGAAAACATTCCTCACCTTCAGACCCGTACGCAAGAGCTGATCAAGCATACCGATCGCTATCTGCGTCAGGCGCTGGCCATGGAAAAAAGCATCACCACTGTCGTACATGAAGACGATCTTCAGCGTTCGGCTTACCAGATTTTTATCGGCCATATCATGGCAGCCATCAGCTATATGCTGCCGGTGGTGGTCATGGGCGGGCTGATGATGGCGACGGCTAAAATTACCGGCCAGTTTATTAACATCGAACATTCGCCGTTCAGCGTGCTGGATAAAGTGGGCTTTATGACCATCAAGTTCATGTATCCGGTTTTCGCTATGTATCTGGCATTTTCCATTGCCGGCAAACCGGCGCTGATCCCCGGGCTTATCGGCGGCATCATGTCAGACGAGGTCTACAAGCGCTTCTTCGATATCGACGGCTTTATGCCGTCCGGCTTCTTTGGCGCGATTGGCATCGGCTTCTTTGTAGGCTATCTGGTGCGCTGGCTGAATGATTCCATTCACGTCCGCCAGCAGCTCACCACCATTAAGACCATGCTGATCGTCCCGCTGATCACCGGCATTACGCTGGTGATGGTCATGGAATACCTGATCAACCCGATTTTTGGCTCGCTTAACCAGCTGATGGTGGTCTTTTTTACCTCGGCAGGTGACACCGGGCGCGGATTCTATTCCGCGATGATCGCCGCGGGCACCGCGTTCGACCTGGGCGGTCCGGTCAACAAGGCGGCAGGCTCGGTCGCGCTCGGCCTGAATGGCATGAGCGAAACGTTTGATCTCACCGCCCGCGAACTCTCCATCGTGATCCCCTCTATTGGCGTCGGCTTTGCGGCGTTTCTCAACGGCCGCTTTGGACTACCGGATGTCTTCAGCCGGGAAGAGAAAACCGTCGGGAGTACCTCGTTGCTGCTGGGCGTGATTGGGATCTCCGAAGGCGCGATCCCGTTCATCCTGAAAAACCCACGTCTGATCCCGGTGTTCATGACCGGTGCCGTTGCCGGCGCGCTAATCGCCATTGCACTTGGCGTGAAGCAGACGCTGCCTCTGCCTGCCATCTGGGGCTGGCCGCTGGCAACCAATGTGGTGGGCTACCTGGCGAGCGTCTTTATTGGCGCACTGATTTGCGCCCTGGGCGTGCTCTATGTCAGCCCAAAGAACGCCAGGTAAGGGGAACGTCATGAATAAGATCCACGTCATTGCCCATACGCACTGGGATCAGGAGTGGTATTTCACCCGTCAGGACAGCATGGTGCTGGCATCCTATAACTTTGCGGATGTCATCGACACGCTGGAGCTGGACCCCGCTTACAGCTGCTATCACCTTGACGGACAGATGGCGGTAGTGCAGGACTTTCTCGCCATCAATCCCGATTATCGCGCCAGGCTGGAAACCCTCGTCAAAGAGAAAAGAATCTTTGTGGGGCCATGGTATACCCAGACGGACACCTACAACGTGCATGGCGAATCCATTATTCGCAATCTCAAGTACGGCATTTTCGCCGCCCGCGCGCTGGGGCATGCTATGCAGGTCGGGTACCTTCCGGACACCTTTGGCCACAATGCGCAGATGCCCACCATTTTGCAGGGCTGCAATATCGACAATATCGTCTTCTGGCGCGGCATCGATCACGACAGACAAGCGAAAAGCAGCCAGTTCCTCTGGCGCGCGCCGTCTGGGGCGACCGTTATCGCCTGCGCGATGGCATTCGGTTATGGCGCGGCTAAAAACATGCGTTCAGACGCGAGCCATCTGCAGGGAAAAATCTTCCCGATGGTCAATCTCCTGCGTTCACGGGCCGGGATAAACGACCTGCTCCTCCCCTGCGGCGGCGATCAGGTCTGCATCGACCCGGCGCTGCCGGAAATTCTGCAGGTCGCCAGCGCACGCTCTCCCGATGGGGATCGATACGTTATCAGTTCGCTGGAGCGCTACGTCGACATTCTGCGCGCGCAGCGTGAACAGTTTGAAGGCTGGGAAGGGGAGCTGAAATCGCCGCGCTACACCCGCATCCATAAAACGATCGGCTCCGTGCGCTACGACATAAAAAAGAAAAATGATGAGGTGGAGCAGTTCATCCTGCGGCAGCTGGAGCCGACAATCGCTATGGCTCGCCATCAGGGGATTGCGGTCAACCTCTCTGTGGTCGATACGCTCTGGAAGAAGCTGTTACGAAGCCATGCCCACGACTCTATCGGCGGCTGTAATAGCGATACCACCAACCGCGACATACTGCATCGGCTGGAGCAAACCGAACAGCTGTGCCACAGCCTGTGGAACCTGGTGGTAAAAACCCTGGCCGCCGCCTGCGCTCAGGAAAATGACCTGCTGATTTTCAACCCGCTGGGCACCCCAACGCAGCGCGTAGTGATAACCACCCTGTATAGCCGTGCTGATAATATCGCCCTGACATATCAGGGGCAGCCCATCTCTTTCGACGTCCTGAAAAGAGACATTCTGCCCGGCGGAACGGCGATCTCCCTTAGCGCTGAAGGCGAATGTGAAACGCCCCTTCCTCCCTATTATCGCTGGCACGTTGCTGTGAAGACACCGGTTCTGCCGCCGGTCGGCTATCTCAGCGTTAACGTTAAGGATGACCCGGCGCCTTTCCAGCAGCAGGAACAGACAAAGGGCAGCGAGATAGAGAATGCGCATTATCGATTAACGCTGGATGCCGGAAAGCTCACCCTGCACGACAAACGCAGCGGCAGATGCATTCCCTCTTTCTTTACTCTCGAAGACTGCGCGGATGCGGGCGACAGCTACGATTTCTCACCGCTTGCGGGCGACACGCCGACGCGGTGCGACCAGTTCACGCTCGTCGACTGCCTGAAAACGCCGCTTGTCGAAAAGCTGATCGTGGAAGCCACCCTGCTTCTTCCGCCGGATCTCGCAGACCGTCAGGAAAATGCCCGAACGCCGTTATCCCTTCGTCTGGCGTGTGAATTACGCGATCACGATCCGAACCTGTATGTGGACAGCTCGCTGGAAAACAGCCACTGCGATCACCGGCTACGTTTGCTGATTAACAGCGATATTCACACCCGCCACGCAATCGCCTCGCAGCCCTTCGCGATCATCGAGCGCGAAACGGGGTGTCACGCTGAAGAGTGGCAGGAACACTATCGCGAAATGCCCGTGGATATCGAAACCAGCGAGGGAATCATCGCTGTCGCACAAGCGGGCAAAGCGCTGGTGGTGAATAGCCGCGGCATGAAGGAGTTTCAGATAATCGGCGACGCACCGGCTACGGTTGCCCTGACGCTGTTTAAATCAACGGGCGTGCTGGGACGCAGCGATCTCGACTGGCGACCGGGCCGGGCATCCGGCATCAATAATACGGTGGTCGAGACCCCCGATGCCCAGTTGCTGAAACCGTTGCGCTTCTCCTTCACCGTCGCGCTGGCCGATAGCGCCGATCACCTCACGCTTCGCCAGCTGGAAAATCAGACAGCGGGACAGCCCTTCACCTATCAACGGCAAACGCTGCACACGCTCGATCACCGTCTTGAGCGCTTTTCGTTGCGTCTGCCCGACCGCAGGCTTCCGGCAGAATTCTCATTATTGTACCTGCCGGAGCCGCTCATCCTCTCTGCCTTGCCCCATGCGCAGCAGTCGCAGGGTACGGTCGTTCGCGTGTTTAACGCCGGCACGGAGCCCGTTCCCGTCCCGGCAAGCCTGGAGGGGTTTCGTCAGATCAACTATCTGGAAGAGCCGGTGCAGCCGGTAATGGCTATTCCCCCTTTCGCGACCTGCGATTTTTTAATGGAGGCTTAATATGAACCTGCTTGCATTGACGCATCCCGATCTGGTTTTTATCAACCCGCCGCACCGTTCGCCTGAAGCGCTAATACGCTGGCTCGCCGAACCGCTCGCCAGGCAAAAAATCATCAGTGATGAAGAAACGTTCATCCAGAGCGTGTTACAACGCGAAAGTGAAGGTCCTACCGCGCTGGGTGAAGCGCTCGCCGTCCCGCACGGTAAAACCGAGGCGGTGCAGCAGGCGGCGTTTTGTCTGGCCCTCTTCGATGACCCGATACGCTGGCCGGGGCTGGACGGTGATGAAGAGGTGAGAATGGTTTTCCTGCTCGCCATTCCGCCCGCGGAAGCAGGGAGTACCCATATGCAGCTGCTGACGACGCTGACCTGTTTATTGACGGAAGATCGGGTGCGTGAGCGACTGCTGGCGGCGCGCACCCGGGAAGAGGCGATGTCCGCGCTGAGTGCTGAAGAACCACAAAAACAGGACGATGCTCCTGAACGCTCCTTTCTCATCCCGGCGGTGCTGGGCAGTATCGCAACCGCAGCCTTTTTGCAGGCGGGACTGAGCTGGATCTGCGGGGGGAGTTAAATGAACAGCGCTTAGCACACACCGTGCTGAGCGCTTGTTTTTGTTGAATAATTAATCAGATTTTTCTCGCCCGCCTTTACAATCGCTGAAGCGCCCGTCGTTTGTACTCTCGTCTTTTTACTTTGTTCTGCATCAAATAAATCGCAAACATGTTTGATGCAAATCACTATATGTAGCACTTAAAATGCACGCCGACCCAACATCTTGTATTTATCGTCTACTATTCCAACAACAAGACGGCGCTTACGCTGGCCGGAATTGTGGATAACACGAGCTGGGAACGCGGGAAGTCTTTGGCCTGGCGGGAAATGCGTCCGGTGAATACTTCTCCACCTCTGTGGATAACCTGTTTTTAAAAATGGAGTGATCATGACACCGCATGTGATGAAACGTGATGGCTGTAAAGTGCCGTTTAAATCAGAGCGCATCCAGGAAGCCATTCTGCGTGCAGCTAAAGCAGCGGGAGTCGATGACGCAGATTACTGCGCCACCGTCGCAGAAGTCGTTAGCAGCCAGATGACTGAACGCAGCCAGGTCGATATCAACGAGATCCAGACCGCGGTTGAAAACCAGCTGATGGCGGGGCCTTACAAGCAGCTGGCGCGCGCCTACATTGAGTACCGCCACGATCGTGACGTGCAGCGCGAGAAGCGCGGTCGCCTGAACCAGGAGATCCGTGGCCTGGTGGAGCAGACCAACTCCGCCCTGCTCAATGAAAACGCCAATAAAGACAGTAAAGTGATCCCCACCCAGCGCGACCTGCTGGCCGGTATCGTCGCCAAACACTATGCCCGTCAGCATCTGCTGCCGCGCGACGTGGTCTCGGCGCACGAGCGCGGCGAGATCCACTACCACGATCTCGACTATTCGCCGTTCTTCCCGATGTTCAACTGCATGCTGATCGATCTGAAAGGCATGCTGACCCACGGCTTTAAAATGGGTAACGCGGAGATTGAACCGCCTAAGTCGATCTCCACGGCTACCGCGGTCACGGCGCAGATCATCGCTCAGGTCGCCAGCCATATTTACGGCGGCACCACCATTAACCGCATTGACGAAGTGCTGGCCCCGTTCGTGACGGCGAGCTTCAACAAGCACCGTAAAACCGCCGAAGAGTGGCAGATTCCGGACGCGGACGGCTATGCGCATTCCCGTACCGAGAAAGAGTGCTACGACGCCTTCCAGTCGCTGGAATATGAGGTGAACACGCTGCACACCGCCAACGGCCAGACGCCGTTTGTAACCTTCGGCTTTGGGCTGGGCACCAGCTGGGAATCACGCCTGATCCAGCAGTCGATCCTGCGCAACCGTATTTCCGGCCTCGGCAAAAACCGTAAAACCGCCGTGTTCCCGAAACTGGTGTTCGCGATTCGCGACGGCCTGAACCACAAGTTTGGCGACCCGAACTACGACATCAAACAGCTGGCGCTGGAGTGCGCGAGCAAGCGCATGTACCCGGACATCCTTAACTACGATCAGGTCGTCAAAGTCACCGGTTCGTTTAAAACGCCAATGGGCTGCCGTAGCTTCCTCGGCGTGTACGAGGATGAAAACGGCGAGCAGATCCACGACGGGCGTAACAACCTGGGCGTGATCAGCCTCAACCTGCCGCGCATCGCGCTGGAGGCAAAAGGTAATGAAGCTGAATTCTGGAAACTGCTGGATGAGCGCCTGCAGCTGGCGCGTAAGGCGCTGATGACCCGCATTGCGCGCCTCGAAGGGGTCAAAGCCCGCGTGGCGCCGATCCTCTATATGGAAGGGGCCTGCGGCGTGCGCCTGAAGGCGGACGATGACGTATCCGAGATCTTCAAAAACGGCCGTGCGTCGATTTCGCTGGGCTACATCGGCATTCACGAGACCATCAACGCCCTGTTTGGCGACACGCACATGTACGACAGCGAAGCTCTGCGCGAAAAAGGCATCGCCATCGTTCAGCGCCTGCGCGACGCGGTAGACCAGTGGAAAGAGGAAACCGGCTACGGGTTTAGCCTGTACAGCACCCCGAGCGAGAACCTGTGCGACCGCTTCTGCCGTCTGGACACCGCCGAATTCGGGATTGTGGAAGGCGTGACCGATAAAGGGTACTACACCAACAGCTTCCACCTCGACGTCGAGAAGAAGGTGAACCCGTACGACAAGATCGACTTCGAAGCGGCCTATCCGCCGATCGCCAGCGGCGGCTTCATCTGCTACGGCGAGTACCCGAACATTCAGCACAACCTGAAGGCGCTGGAGGACGTGTGGGACTATAGCTACCAGCACGTGCCGTATTACGGGACCAACACGCCAATTGATGAGTGTTACGAGTGCGGCTTCACCGGTGAGTTTGAATGTACCAGCAAAGGCTTCACCTGCCCGAAATGCGGCAACCACGATGCGGCTCGCGTCTCCGTGACCCGTCGCGTATGCGGCTATCTCGGCAGCCCGGACGCCCGTCCGTTTAACGCTGGCAAACAGGAAGAAGTGAAGCGCCGCGTGAAGCATCTGGGAAATGGGCAGATCGGTTAATCCGCTGCCACATTAATGCCCGGTGGCGCTGCGCTTACCGGGCCTACGGACCGCTCTCTTTTGTAGGCCGGGTAAGCGCAGCGCCACCCGGCGTGGTTATTCGCAATGAACTATCACCAGTACTACCCTGTCGACATCGTCAACGGCCCCGGCACCCGCTGCACCCTGTTTGTTTCAGGCTGCGTCCACGAATGCCCCGGCTGCTACAACAAAAGCACCTGGCGACTCAATTCCGGCATGCCGTTCACCGCGGAGATGGAAGATAAAATCATCAACGACCTGAACGACACGCGCATCAAACGCCAGGGGATCTCGCTCTCCGGCGGCGATCCCCTGCACCCGCAAAACGTGCCGGATATGTTGAAGCTGGTGAAGCGCATTCGCGCAGAGTGTCCGGGAAAAGATATCTGGGTCTGGACGGGCTACAAGCTGGAAGAACTGAATGCGCAGCAAATGGAAGTCGTGGATCTGATTAACGTGCTGGTCGACGGCAAGTTCGTGCAGGATTTAAAAGACCCGGCACTCATCTGGCGAGGCAGCAGCAACCAGGTTGTGCATCATCTGCGTTGATCAAAGGCGGATATTATCCATCCGCCCTTATCTCAGAAACGACTCAAACTCTCCATCGCCACCGCCTTAAACCCGGCGAAATCCTCGCAGCTACAGAGCCGTGACATCGCCCGCTCGCGCAGGAAAGTGACGAAAATATCGTAAATCGCCATCGCCTCTTCGTACTCGCTTTTGCTGATGGCGAGCAGGAAGATAACGTGCGCGGTTTCGTCGCCCCACTGCACGCCGTGCGGGGCGAGCACGGTGTAGACCACCGTTTTCTGCGCCAGCAGGCCGAGGGAGTGCGGCAGCGCGATGCCGTCGCCGAGCATGGTGCTGACAATAGCTTCACGCTCAACAACCGAATCCAGAAACTCCGCGCCGACAAAGCCTTCGGCCTCAAGCTGTTCACACAGCTCGCGGAAGAGCGTCTGCTGATCGATAGGCTTGTCGATAATGCGGAAATGGGCCGCGTCGAAGTATTTATCCAGCATCCACGGGCGGGTGCGGTCCACCAGCACCAGCTTGCCAATCTGCTCTAACTGGTAGTCGGTCGGGAACGGGGCGATCATCACCACCGGTTTCGACTTTTCGCTGACGCGGGCGGTCGCGATCACAAAGTCTTCGCTAATGGTTTCCGCCAGCTCGTACTCGCGCAGGGTGAGCGTGCGCGTCACCTCAATCTGCGGGTATTTACGCTGCAGTACCGCCTCAATCATGCGCACCATGGCGTTACCGGCGTCGCATACCAGCAGCACGCGCGGCTGGCGCTGGTAGCCTATGTTGTAGTGGCGCTCAAGCCCGACGCCAATATGCAGCACCAGGAAGCCAATCTCGTTTTCGCTGATCACATACGGCGTGTATTTGCCCCAGCTCGACACCGCGGCCAGCGTCATGTCCCACGCCATCGGGTAGTGCTGCTTGATGTTATCCAGCAGCGGATTGGGGATCATGATTTGATACCGCACGCGGGTGATCATGGTTTTGATGTGCGTGAGCAGGTCCGCATGCAGCTGCGCGTCGCTGAGCAGGTTGTAGTTATAGTGAGTGTTGATATAGCGCAGGATGTAGTTGACCAGCGCCTCGTCGTCGTCAGCGTTAATGGCGCTGGGCGCGATCTCCTGAATCTGCCGCGCCGCAATGTGCACGCACAGCCAGCTCTCCTCCGACGGCGAAAGCGCCTTGCCCGCCAGCTGCTGGATGGTCACCGCGATATCCTTCGCCGCCTCGCGCACGTTCTCTTCCACGTCTTCGGCATGGAATTCCGGCAGCGGGTAACCTTCGCTGATGCGACGTACCGATACCGCGCAGTACAGGCGCAGGAACAGCTCGCCTTCATCGGTCAGGCGAATGTGGTGACGGGTCAAGGCGTCGTGCAGCACCGGCACCATCTGCTCCGCCACGCCCGCATTCAGCGCCACGTCGGTTACCAGCGGGTTCAGGCTGTCCTGCTGCGCCAGCTCCCAGAGCAGATCGGTCAGGCAGGCGCGGGTCGACATCTCGCTGCCAAACAGCTTCATGCCGTGGCGCGGACGGGTTTCCAGCGTCAGGTTGTAGCGATGAAACCACTCGCGCACCTCCGCCATATCGCTTTGCAGCGTGGCGCGGCTGACGAACCACTCGTCCGCCAGATCCTCCAGCTTAAGAGAAAACGCCGAGGTCAGAAAACGCACCACCAGATAATGCACGCGCTCCGGCCCGGTCCGCGGGATACGCAGCGCGCGCGGGTGGGATGCCTGAAGCTGCTGATAGCGCTCGGCATCCTCAATTTTGAGCTGGTAGCCGTTGCCCCGGCTCAGGATGAACTGCGCGCCGTGGCTGGCCAGCAGCGCGTTCAGGGCGGTGATGTCCGCACGGACGGTTCGCGTGGAGACCGACAGCCGCTGCGCCAGCTCGTCCTGCGGCAGCGTCTCGTTTTGCAACAGGTCGAAAAGTTGCGCCAAACGTTGGTTCGGAAATCGCACGTCGTTGTCCTCTTACGGCTTAAGGTGAAATGACCATCTGGGATGGGCTGCCGACCGGGGTATAGTCTGGCTCAAAGCTCAATTTCCCGTCCTGCGCCACGCGGAAGCGGGTAATGTTGTCGCTGCGCTGGTTCATGACGTACAGCCAGCGCCCCTGCTTATCGAGCGTCAGGGTGCGCGGGTAGTCACCGCGCGTCCACACATCGTCCTGATGCGTCAGCGTGCCCTCCGCCGTTACGGTAAAGTGCCCGATGCTGTTATGCAAACGGTTAGCCACATACAGCTGCCTGCCATCGGCGCTTAATGCGAGCCCGGCAGCAAAGCTGGTGCCTTTGTAACCTTCCGGCAGGGCAGAAACCGTTTTACCCTCTTTCAGGGTGCCGTTGGTATTCACGGTATACCGGGTGAGCGTAGACGCCTCTTCGTTAATCAGCCACAGGGCATCGCCCTTCGGCGTAAAGACAAAGTGGCGCGGCCCGGCGCCTTTCGAGGAGGCGCTGATAAACGGCGGATCGTTCGGCGTCAGCTTTCCTGTCCGATCGTCAAAGCGGTATTGGTAGATGCGATCCAGCCCCAGATCGGTGGAAAAAACGTATTTCCCGCTCGGATCGGCGGCGATCATATGCGCATGGGGGCCGTTATGATCGCTGTTCGCGAAGCTGCCCTCGACGGCAGCTGCCGGCTTCGCCGCGCCCGGTTCGCCTTGATCCTGATGTATGTCCGTGGCGTCACCCAGGCTGCCGTCTGCGTTAACGGGTAAAACGGCAATGGAGCCGCTGACGTAGTTCGCCACCAGCAAATGCTGGCCGTTCGGCGTCAGGGAGAGATACACCGGCCCGGCACCGCCGGAGGCCACCTGACTGAGCTCGCTCAGCTCACCGTTATCGCCGACGCGCAGCGCCTGCACCACGCCCTGCTCCACTTCGCTTGCCAGATACAGCGTTTTGCCGTCCTGTGAAAGGGTCAACTGCGCCGCATTCGGCAGTTTGCTTACCCGCGTTTTATCGTTCAGCGCGCCGGTTTGCGGGTTAACAGTAAAACGGTACAGCCCTTCACCGTTTGGATTATAGGTACCCACCCAGGCGTATTGCGTCTGGGCGACAGCGGCGGTGGCGAACATTGAGAGTGAAGCGACAAGCAGGGTACGGGTGTGCATGGTGGCTCCTGTATAGGTGTGAGTTCTACTTCACCAGCTTCTTCGTCATCGCCAGCAGGGTACGCACATCTTCCGGACGCGTATCACCGCTGGCTTTGTCGATAATCGAGCTGTAGATATGCGGGATGATTTTACTCACGCCCGCGTCGAGGGCGATCTGCAGGATCTCCTCATAGTTTTCCAGATCGATACCTCCGGTCGGCTCCAGCCAGAAGTCGTGACGGGCGCAGGCTTCCGCTACCGCTTTGTACTCGTCACGGCACTTCAGGCCGCCCATCGGGAAGTATTTGATAGAGCTGCCGCCGAAATCTTTCAGCAGAGCAATCGCCGTTTCCACCGGCACAATGCCGTCCATAGCTGCGCTGCTCAACGGGCCGGTGGAGATTTTCACCATCCCGACGGTACCGGTCGGAGAGACCAGACCGTTGACCACGGAGTCGTTTTGCCCTAGCAGCGCGCGGCTGGTGGCCACGCCGGTAAAGACCTGGTTAACGTGCTGCGGCTGCACCTGGCGGGAGATTTCACTCACCATCGCCGACTGGTTCGGATCGCCCGCGCCCAGGCCAACGGAGAGCGCGTTATCAATCAGCTTCGCGTATTCGCGCATATCGGCAACGGCGCTCGCCACGTCCGGGTAATTTTTGGAGAGCACGCCCACCAGCACGTGGCCTTCCGCCGCCTCGTAGATGGCGCTGGCGTTGGCCTTTGAGCCAGCCAGCACGTTCAGACAGACGCGGTCACGGTAAAAGTTGGGGGTCAGTTTCATGCGTTTTTCTCCAGTCCTAATACTTCACTAATGCGGCGGTACACAATGTTCAGCTGGTCAGCATTCACGCTGCGCACGTCCGCTTCGATAATCCCTTCGTTGGCCTTGTAGCCACGGAAGTAAATGGCGTACTCGCCCTGCTTGAGCTTCGCCACCAGGTCACCCGTGCCGACGCCGGTGGTGGCTTCGTCAAACTTAATCTCGGTGCGGGCGATGTCGCGTCCGGCGCTGTCCCAGACCACGCGCGCGGTCACACCGTTCAGGGTGTTGAGCGCCTCGATAAACGGCGTCATTTTCGCCACCATCTCGGCACCGCTCTCTTTGGTGGACGTCAGATAGTGTTCGATGGCGCAGGTCAGGCCAAGAATGCCCTCTTTACCCACCTTCATGGCGCGGCCAATCCCCGCCGTCTGGCGCTTCACCCACTCAACGTACTGGGTCTTGCCGATCACCAGCCCGCTGGTGGGGCCTTCGATCGCCTTTGCACCGCTGTAGATCACCAGGTCCGCGCCGGCGCGGTAGTACGCGTGCAGATCTTCTTCCGCCGCGGCATCGACGATGAGCGGCAAGTCGTGTTTACGTGCGACAACCGCCGCCTGCTCGACGCTGAGCATGCTTTTCTGCACGCAGTGGTGAGATTTGATGTACATGATCGCCGCCGTGCGCGGGGTAATCGCCGCCGCCAGCTGATCGGCGGAACATTCGTTGGCGTAGCCCGCTTCCACCAGCCTGCCGCCACCCAGCGCCACCATGGTGCCCACCGGCGCGCCAAAGTTCACGTTGTGGCCTTTCGGCAGGACGATCTCGTTGTTCTCAATCGGGGTCACGTGCAGGTTTTCCAGCAGCCAGTCGCTGTCTTTCACCAGCACAGCGGCCACGGACTGGGCAATGCCCGCCGACGCGCAGGAGACCACCGTCGCCCCTTCCACGTCCAGCAGCTTCGCGATGTATTCCCCGGTTTTATTGACCAGATCCTTCATCTCGAAATAGTGTTTCATGCCGTCCATCGCCGCCTGTACCACCTCCGGGCGCGGCGTGGAGACGCCCAGCGCCGTCATGCGGCCAGAGGTGTTAATAACCTGCTTTAAGCGGTACTTCTCATAAATCGAAGGCATTTTCCGTGCTCCCTTGTTCGGTCATGTAGCCCTTGCCCGCGCGGATCGCGGCAAGCGGCACCAGTATGTGTTCAGCCTGCAGGCTGTCGTTTTCGGCATCCGTCAGCACCGTCGGCTGACGTTTAAGGGTGAACAGCGTCAGGTCGGCATCGAGACCCGGCTGAATGCGGCCTTTACGCGTCAGGCGCAGGCCGTCGGCGGCGTTTGCGGTTACGCAGTCAATCACCTGCGGCAATGACATGCCGATGGCGAGGAATTTCGACATCACGCTTGCCAGCGAGCCCACCGGGCCGTTGATGCGGTTGCGGCAGTAGATGTCCGAGCTGATGGTGTGCGGCAGGATGCCCATCGCGATGGCGCGTTTTGCCACCTCAAAGCTGAAGCTCGCCGTGCCGTGGCCGACGTCCAGACGCACGCCGCGCTTCAGCGCAGACGTAATGGAGGCGCGCAGTTCGCCGGAGGGCGTCAGAATGCGGTTAGGCTTGCCGTTGTAGCAGTGGGTGATGATGTCGCCGGAGCTCAGCAGCTCGGCAATTTCATCGAGGTTCGGCGGGTTGTTACCAATGTGCACCATCAGCGGCAGGTCGCCGTTCTCTTTCTGAATGGCTTTGGCGCACGCCAGCGGCGTGATGCCGTTGTCACCGACCACGCTGCTGCTCATGCGCGCCTTCAGGCCGACGATAAAATCAGGATGGCGTTTCACCGCCTCTTTCACCGCGTCGGCGTCAATATTGGCCATGTTGGCCAGCTCGTTCTGGGCAATCAGCCCCACGCGGGAGATGTTCAGCAGGGCAAAGACCTCGGTGGAGGCCTTGCGGGTAATCGCGTAGAAATCGTCCACGTCGTCGGCCCCGGTGCTGCCCGCGTCCACCACGGTGGTCACGCCGGTGGCAACGCCCACGCTGTCCGGCTCGTCGTGGTAAATCGGGGAGTTCGGGTAGCAGTGTACGTGGGAGTCAATCCAGCCTGCGCTGACGAACACGTCACCGTTTAGCTCCACCGTTTTGCGGGCGGGAGCGTCTATGTCGCCCGTCGCGGCGATCTTCCCGTCCTGAATGGCGATATCGGTCAGGGTATCGTCGGCGAGGCGCGCACGGCGCAGGAGTAAATCAAACATGAGGATCTCCTGAAAAGGCGGGCGCCGGAGCGCCCGCGGGTATTAAAGGGCAACCGGGAACAGCCAGCCCAGAATCATTGCGCCGAGGATAGCGCCACCGGTAATGGGCTTCTGCCAGATGTAGAACAGCAGCGCGCCCAGCAGAGAACCCACGCCAATCGGAATGGAGGCGGTCATGGCGCTGAGGATAATCAACGGTCCGAGGAAGCGGCCGGAAGCGTTGCCCGCGCCCATCATCACGTCTGCGCCGTAGGTGGAGTTGCTCTGGTTGATGGTGAACTTACGCGCCAGGATGATGACGTAGCCAATCGCCAGGCCAATCACTAGGCCGGTGATCAGCGCGGCAATGAAGTTGGTCACCGGGAACATGATCCCCGCGCCCAGCAGCAGCGCCGGAACCCCGAGGCCCACGCCGGTCTGGATCGCCCCGCCGATGTCGAGAATACCGACCAGCGAGCCTTCGATAATACGGGCGAACAGGAAGCTCGCGCCGAACGCCGCCACCGCGCCGTAAACGCCGGTGTCAATTCCCGCTTTCAGCATCGCCACGAAGGCCACTTCGTTAAACGCGCCGATGCCGTAGAGGTAGTACATGTGCGTCCCGGCAAACACGCCGGAGGAGAGCAGGCCAACGAAGATCGGGAACGACCAGTCGGCATACCAAAAACCTTTATTCTGTTCCATGTCGAGGCTCCTGTTATTTACCGCTGAGCGAGTTGTGGATCATGTCGAGCCAGTTCGGCACGGTCAGATGGAAGGATTCGATCATCTTCATGTCGAAACCGCGGAAGAAGCCGCTCAGCACGAAGAGCAGAACGATCGCCGCCATCATCACTTTGGTGACGTGGTTCCAGCCGCTCTCTTCCACGCCTTTACCGATCAGGATCCCCAGCACCAGGCCCGGTACGGCGTTGCCCATAATCAGCTGCGCCGCGCCGCCAAAGATGGTGGCCCAGAAGCCCGATTTTTTACCCGCGTCGATGGCCGCCAGCCAGAAGATCACCGGCATCACGGTGTTGACCAGCAGGTTCGCGGCAGGCACCAGCACCTTCACGGCGGTGACCTGAAGCGCAGCGGGCACGGAGGAGGCGGTCAGGTTAAGGAAGGTCACGACGATCATGCCGATCACGCCGCAGGCAATCGCCATTTTGCGCGGATCGTGCAGCGTTTCGCCGACGTTACGGTTTTTGATCATCAGTGCGGCAGCACCCCAGTTTGGGATGATGCGGTGGTCAACGTCCTGTGTGAAAGCCCCTGCGGCCACGGAAGAGGCCCAGGCGTTAAAGAAGAAGCCTAACCCAAAGGAGAAGTGGGACGCCGGATCCCCTTCGCAGGAGTTCAGTTCCCCCAACGTACGAAACGCGCCCATACCCTGAGTGGTAGGCGCATGAAACATGCGTGCAGCCCCGGCCCCGACACCGACGCCTACCAGGCCGCCGATGATGAGCGATTTTATTAATATAATTAAGAACATCAGTCTGCCCTTTTATGAATAATCAGCGTTGCGTGACGAAATCCACCTGGTCGAGATTGATGGCTGTCACGTTGACGGTCACATCCAGCTCCACGCTGTAGGTGCGTCTTTCCCGGCGCAGAAAGAAGAACAGAAACGCTTCTTTTCGCACCGCTTCTTGCGCCTGAACGACCTGCACATCCTGTGGCTCAATACGCAGTAAGATATGCGGTGAGGCTTTCATCACCGCGGCCTGAACGTGGTTGAGCGCGTCAGCAAAGGCGCGCGCTTTGGCGTCGCCCTTCCCCTTCACTCTCACCGTGGTTGTGAACTGTTCTTTCATGCTTATGCGCCGTATTTTTTCTGCCACGCCTGTACCAGACGCTCGCCCAGCTCTTCTTTATCCATAAAGCCAAAGCCCAGCACGTTGCAGCCTTCGTTGATGGCGGTGACGCCTTCATCCACGGAACGCATACCGTATTTGGCTTTGTAGCCATATTTGGTCTGGGCGGTGATGGCACCCGCGCCGCCGCTGCCGCAGAAGGAGATGCCGAAGGTGGCGTTTTCCGCTTTCATCACGTCGCCGAGCTTCATGTCTGCCGCCATGCCCGGTACGACAACCGCGCGTCCACCTGCTTTTTCCACACCGGCCGCCACTTTCTGACCTTTACCCAGGCGATCGCCAATCACGACTGTAATCTGTTCCATGTGTTGCTCCTTAAAGGTTGTCTTTCGCGACTTCAAAGTGAACGGAGAGCAGCCAGGCCTCTTCATCTGGAAGGTTGCCAAACTGCGCCACCACTTCACGGGCAAGCCGCATTGAATCCGGTGAAATTTCGTCAAACAGCTCTGCTTCAACCTCCGGCAGCGGCTCGCCGGTCACGGACCGGTGCGCCATGGCGCGCACGTGGGAAGTAAGCATCTGCTCCTGTACCGCATTGGGGATGATGTTGTTCCGGGCCAGCAGGGCATAAACCTGCTGCAGCATGGTGTTCGCGAGCTGTTCTGTTTGCTCTGCCTGTTCCCCAACGTCGTTCATTACCGCTCCGTTAATCACTGGTCTTACCCCGTTAATGGCTCTGGAATAAAACTAACGTTGGGGGGGAATTGTTTGTAGCGAGTTGTTTTCCACTTCGAAGTGGAAAGGGGAGCCGCAGCAGTGATCTGTGCCACATAAATACGGTGAATCTGGATTAATCACGGCATTTGCGTGATGAATATCACGTATTCCAGCGGCAAAACGCGCGCCGGGGAAACGAAAACGTTCAGGCGTGGTGACGCAAAAATGTGATGGCGATAGGGTTTACTTATTACCGCGCAAAAAAAAACGGGGGCCACTGGCCCCCGCTGGTTGTTTGTCAGATGCGCGATCGGTTAACGGTATTTCTTGTGATACGTATTACGGGTCGTCACAAACTGCTCGGCCGCCGCCTGGGCTTCCTTCACTTTGCCTTCGTTAGCGAGCTTCAGCGCGCCGTCGATCTGGCCGACCAGCACGTCAAAGCCGTGGCGGTAGTCTTTCATCTCTGCGCTGTCTGCCGCTTTGCTTTCCAGTTTAGGAGGCGTCGCTTTTTGTGCGTCCAGCGCCGCTTCACGCATTTTGGTCAGCGCGTCTTTCATTTCCGCCGCATTGTCGGTTTTCTGCACCACCTTCAGGTTTTGCCCGAGGATGCCCATGTCGTCTTCAAGATCGGCAGCAAACGCAGAAGAGCCAAGAACCAGCGTTGAAGCCGCGACGATCGCTAACAGATGTTTACGCATTGCTCACTTCCTTTTTTATTATTAACAAAACGCTATCTCTATTGTCCGGCGATTTTCATTTCCGGGAGTAATACAGAACCACACTGTATATTGCTGCGTGTTTCAATATCGTTACCGACCGTAACGATATTGCGCCACATATCCTTCAGATTGCCAGCGATGGTAATTTCGCTCACCGGATACTGGATTTCGCCATTTTCAACCCAGAAGCCCGCCGCGCCGCGAGAGTAATCGCCGGTGATGCCGCTGACGCCCTGACCCATCAGCTCGGTCACCACCAGACCGGTGCCCATCTCTTTCAGCATCTGCTCAAAGTTGAGGCCCTGCCCGGCAATGCGCCAGTTGTGAATGCCGCCCGCGTGCCCGGTGCTTTTCAGCCCCAGCTTGCGCGCGGAGTAGTTGGTCAGAAGCCACTGGGTCAGAATGCCGTCTTTCACGATGTCACGACGCTCGGTGCGCACGCCTTCGCTGTCGAACGGCGTGGAGGCCAGGCCTTTCAGCAGGTGCGGATGCTCTTCGATGGTGAGCCATTCCGGCAGGATCTGCTTGCCCAGCGAGTCGAGCAGGAAGGTCGATTTACGGTAAACGGAGCCGCCCGCGATAGCGCCCACCAGATGGCCAAACAGACCGGTCGCCACTTCGTTGGCAAAAATCACCGGCGCTTTCATGGTGGAGAGTTTACGCGGCGACAGGCGAGACAGCGTGCGTTCGGCACACTCTTTGCCTACCCACTCCGGAGACTGCAAATCCCCCAGCGCGCGGCCAATGGTATAGGCGTAGTCGCGCTCCATGTCACCGTTCTCTTCGGCGATGACGCAGCTGGAGAGCGAGTGGCGGGTAGAGCAGTAGCCCTGCAGCATGCCGTGGCTGTTGCCGAAGACTTTGATGCCGTAGTGGCTGTTAAAGCTGCCGCCTTCGGTATTGGTGATGCGCTTGTCGGCCTGCAGGGACGCCTGCTCGGCGCGCGCGGCCAGCTCAATCGCTTCGTCCGGCGTCACTTCCGCCGGATGGAACAGGTCGAGATCCGGCGCGTCAAACGCCAGCAGATCTTTATCCGCCACGCCGGCGTAAGGATCCGGCGAGGTATAACGGGCGATATCCAGCGCGGCCTGCACCGTACGGGCGATGGCATCCGGACTGAGATCGGTGGATGACGCACTGCCTTTGCGATTCTGGTGATATACCGTGATACCCAGCGCGCCGTCGCTGTTGAATTCAACATTCTCCACTTCGCCATAGCGGGTGCTCACGCTAATGCCGGTGGTTTTGCTGACCGCCACTTCGGCGCCATCTGATTTTTCTGAAGCAAGCATCAGCGCGGTGGAGACGGCTTCTTCCAGAATCTTACGCTGCGCTTCAACTTGTGAGGTTACTTTCATCGCAAATGCCATACTGTAAGAGAGAGTTAACTGAAGTCTAACAGAGAACCGTTTTTCAGTGCGCGTCTTAACTGGTAACATTAGCCTCTTTTTTTAAGGAGCCTGACATGACTAAGCAGCCCGAAGACTGGCTCGACGACGTTCCCGGTGATGACATCGAAGACGAAGATGATGAGATCATCTGGGTCAGTAAAAGTGAAATTAAACGTGACGCCGAAGAGTTAAAACAGCTTGGCGCGGAAATGGTAGAACTGGGTAAAAACGCGCTGGATAAGATCCCGCTCGACCAGGATCTGCGCGATGCCATTGAACTGGCACAGAAAATCAAAAAAGAAGGCCGTCGTCGCCAGCTTCAGCTTATCGGGAAAATGCTGCGTCAGCGCGATGTTGATCCGATCCGCCAGGCGCTGGATAAGCTGAAAAACCGCCACAACCAGCAGGTTGCGCTGTTCCATAAGCTGGAGCAGATCCGCGATCGTCTGATTGAACAGGGTGATGACGCCGTACCGGAAGTGCTGAATCTGTGGCCGGATGCCGACCGCCAGCAGCTGCGTTCCTTGATCCGCAACGCGAAGAAAGAGAAAGAAGGGAATAAGCCGCCGAAGTCTGCGCGCCTGATTTTCCAGTATCTGCGCGAGCTGTCTGAGAACGAAGAGTAATCCGTTCCCCTCACCCCGAAGGGGCGAGGGGGAAAAGAACGTAGGCCCGGTAAGCGCTAGCGCCACCGGGCTTTTTTTTACGCTTCGGCGGCCGCTTCCGCTTTCTTCGCCAGCCCGTCCAGCAGCTTCTGATGGATCCCACCAAAACCGCCGTTGCTCATCACCAGAATATGGTCGCCGGGCTGAGCGGCTTTCACCACCATATCCGCGAGCGCATCCACATCCGCGCTCCAGTGCGCAGGCTGGATGCAGGCATCGGCCACTTCCGCCACCTGCCACGGAATATGCTGCGGCTGCAGCAGGAAGACTTCATCGGCACGTCCTAACGACGGCGCGAGATCGTCTTTGCAGATGCCCATCTTCATGGTGTTCGAGCGCGGTTCCAGCACCGCCAGAATGCGCGCGGTACCGCCGACTTTGCCACGCAGGGCGGCAAGCGTCGCCAGAATGGCCGTTGGGTGGTGCGCGAAATCGTCGTACACCGTGACGCCGTGGGCTTCACCGCGCAGCTCCAGACGGCGGCGGGCATTGATAAACGAGCCCAGCGCATTCGCCGCATCCGCAGGCAGAACGCCCACGTGGCGTGCGGCAGCAATGGCCATCAGGCCGTTGTGCATGTTGTGTTCGCCCACCAGGCCCCACTTCACCTCGCCCACTTTTTCGCCGTCGAGCAGCACTTCCCATTCGGAGGCATCGGCGTTGAGTTTCTTCGCCTGCCAGTGGCCCTGCTCGCCCACCAGCTCCTGCTCGCTCCAGCAGCCCATTGCCAGGGTCTGCTTCAGGTTGATGTCGTTTTCCGGCAGGATGATGCGGCCCTGGCCCGGCACGATGCGCACCAGGTGGTGGAACTGTTTCTGTATGGCCTTCAGGTCGTCAAAAATATCCGCGTGGTCAAACTCAAGGTTGTTGAGGATCAGCGTGCGCGGGCAGTAGTGCACGAACTTGGAGCGCTTGTCGAAGAACGCGCAGTCATACTCGTCGGCTTCGATCACAAAGAACGGGCTGTCCCCCAGGCGCGCAGAAACGTCGAAATTACCCGGTACGCCGCCGATAACGAAGCCCGGCTTGTAGCCGCAGGCTTCGAGGATCCAGGTCGCCATGCCCGCGGTGGTCGTTTTGCCGTGGGTACCGGCAACGGCAACCACCCAGCGGTCGCGCAGGACGTAGTCATGCAGCCACTGCGGGCCGGACATGAACGGAATATTGCGTTCCAGTACCGCCTCAACGCACGGATTGCCGCGGGTCATGGCGTTGCCAATAATCACCAGGTCCGGCTCGGGATCCAGCTGGCTGGCATCGTAGCCCTGAATAAGAGAGATGCCCTGTTTCTCCAGAAGTGTGCTCATTGGCGGATACACATTGGTGTCCGAACCTGTCACCTCATGGCCCAGCGAGCGCGCCAGCATTGCCAGTCCGCCCATGAAAGTGCCACAAATCCCCAATATATGAATGCGCATACGTCACTATCCTTCTTTAATGTGGCGCACATTTTACTCACATGTTAGCGGCTGTGAAACGCATTTCAGGTAAATCCGTATGTTGCTGGCGCGATTCACCTCTGCGCTACTATTTGAATATTTGTTAAGATTGTTGGGCTTTAGTCGTTTTAGTGAACATACAATCGCTCTACTCACAAAGATGCAGGGAAAGTGTTATGAAAACGTTAGGTGAATTTATTGTCGAAAAGCAGCACGAGTTCTCTCATGCTACCGGTGAACTCACTGCTTTGCTGTCGGCAATAAAGCTGGGCGCTAAGATCATCCACCGTGATATCAACAAGGCCGGTCTGGTCGATATCCTGGGTGCCAGCGGTGCCGAGAACGTTCAGGGCGAGGTTCAACAGAAACTCGATCTGTTCGCAAATGAAAAACTGAAAGCTGCACTGCGCGCGCGCGACATCGTTGCGGGTATCGCCTCCGAAGAAGAAGATGAAATTGTTGTTTTCGAAGGGTGTGAACACGCGAAATACGTTGTTCTGATGGATCCGCTCGACGGCTCCTCCAACATTGATGTTAACGTTTCTGTCGGTACCATTTTCTCCATCTACCGCCGCGTCACGCCTGTTGGCACGCCGGTGACCGAAGAAGATTTCCTGCAGCCGGGCATTAATCAGGTTGCTGCCGGTTACGTCGTCTATGGCTCCTCCACCATGCTGGTCTACACCACCGGTTGCGGCGTACACGCCTTTACGTACGATCCTTCCCTGGGCGTTTTCTGTCTGAGCCAGGAACGCATGCGCTTCCCGGAGAAGGGCAATACCTACTCCATTAACGAAGGTAACTACATCCGCTTCCCGAACGGCGTGAAGAAGTACATCAAATTCTGCCAGGAAGAAGATAAAGCGACGCAGCGCCCGTACACGTCCCGCTATATTGGCTCTCTGGTCGCGGATTTCCACCGTAACCTGCTGAAAGGCGGCATCTACCTCTACCCAAGCACCGCCAGCCACCCGGACGGGAAGCTGCGTCTGCTGTACGAATGCAACCCGATGGCGTTCCTGGCCGAACAGGCGGGCGGTAAGGCGAGCGACGGTAAAGAGCGTATTCTGGAGATCGTGCCGGAAAGCCTTCACCAGCGCCGTTCGTTCTTCGTCGGCAACAACCACATGGTTGAAGACGTTGAACGCTTTATCCGCGAGTACCCGGACGCGTAATCCCTCTCTTCAGGGGAGCCGATCCGGCTCCCCTGTTCATTTATATATTTTACCGTATAAGTGTTTATAAAAAACACGCTTTAATATTCGCCACTGCTCCTGCATTATTTCCATAACAGTTTGACAGATATTTCGTGGAGCAGAAACGCAATGAAAAATTATTCCCGTGCTAATACCGGCATTGATTTAAATCTTATCCCTGTATTTATTGAAATCGTCCGCTGCGGCAGCATGGCAAAGGCCTCTTTGCGTCTGGAGATGTCACGCCCTGCGGTGAGTCTGGCATTAAAGCGTTTTAATCAACTCTTTGATGAGCCGTTATTTCTCCGCAAAGGCTTATATCTTGAGCCGACGGAAAAAGCATTAGCCTTAACCAGCTCGCTGGAAATATTAATGGGCGAAATTCACGTTAATATCGGGGCGCTTAATTCCGAAAGGAATAAAACCCCGGCACAGAACGTACCGGGGCTGGGTAATATTATGCCGCGTTCTGAGTCGTCACTTTGAATGATGACATGGCTTCCATCAGCTGACGCGACTGCTCCTCAAAGGAGCGGGTCGCGGCGGAGGATTGCTGCACCAGCGCCGCATTCTGCTGCGCGGTTTCATCCATCTGGTTTACCGCAATATTAACCTGCTCAATGCCGCGGCTCTGCTCCTGAGACGCGGTCGCAATCTCACGCATCAGTTTGGTCATGCGCAGCACTTCTGTTGCGATCTCATCCATTGTTTCGCCCGCCTGCTGGGCCAGCTCGCTGCCCTCGTTAACGTGGGTTTGCGAATCACTGATAAGAGAACGAATCTCCTTCGCCGCGTCGGCGCTGCGGCTGGCCAGGTTTCGCACCTCGCCCGCGACGACGGCAAACCCGCGCCCCTGCTCGCCCGCGCGCGCCGCCTCTACGGAGGCGTTAAGCGCCAGGATATTGGTCTGGAAGGCAATGCCGTCGATCACGCTCAGGATGTCGGCGATGCGCGCCGAGCTGCCGGAGATATCGCGCATTTTTTCAATCACGTAGCAGACCATTTCGCTGCCGTGATCGGCCGTGTCGGAGACCGACTTCGCCAGCTGGTGCGCCTGCTCGGCGTTATCGGCGTTGAGCTTCACCGTGGCGGTGATCTGTTCCATGCTCGCCGCCGTCTGCTCCAGCGACGTGGCGGTGGATTCCGTTCGCTCGGCGAGATCCCGGTTCCCCAGCGTCAGCTCGCGGCTGCCGGTGTCAATCTGCGCGCTGGCATCGCGTACCCGCAGAACCGAGTTCATCAGCGACTGACGCATCTCCTCAATGACCGCGTTAAGGCGGTTAAACTCCTGGCTCGCGGGCGCGGCCAGCGTATGGGTTAAATCGCCCGCCGCCACGTTCTCCAGCTGAGCAATCGACGCCGAGAGCGGCTTGAGCAGCATATGGCGCAGCGCAAGCCAGGCCAGCACGATAATGCCCGCCGTCAGCAGCGCGGCGACGATAATCAGGATCAGGACGCGGGTTTTGCTCGCCTGCACGGCGCTCACTTCCGCCTGACCTCGCGCTTCGCTCCATTTCTGAAACGCCTGCATGTCGTTATCAAACGCTGACGCCAGCGGGATCAGCGTCTTCTCCAGCAGGTCGTAATACCCGTCCGCGCTCTGGTCGTTGAGGGTTTTCAGCATCGGGTTGATCCCCTGCTGGTTATACGCCGCCAGGCTGGCTGCCACTTTATCGAGCAGCTGCTGCCCCTGCTCGTCAGCCACGCCGCCGTCGATCACGCCCTTCAGCGTTTTCTGGGCCAGGGCGACTTCCTGATTGATGTTTTTTACCGCGTTGGCCGCATCGTCCAGCATGCCGATTTCCATCATGCGAACGGCCTGACCCGCTTCATTGCGCGCGCGCAGGATCAGCGTATAGCCTGAATTAAGCTGCACCATCTGCTCACCCTGAAGGTGATTAATACGCTGCAGCGAAGAAGAACTCTGTGTGAGGGCATAAATGCCAATGCCGCTGACAATCAGCAGCAGAAGGGTCATAACGGCCAGTAAAGAGAGCAAGCCGGTACGAATCGATAGCGTTTTCAGCATGATATTATTTCCGGTAGCGAGATATTTCTGGGCATAAAAAAAGAGTATCGGCCGCTACCGGAAAATGTTTAGACTTTCAGCATGTTATCGCTCTGTTACCGATGTGTTCACACGGGTAACAGGCGAGCTTTGGCGGTTCTCCCAGAGCACCGTCAGGCCGCGCTGCAGGGCAATAAAAATAAACAGCAGAATGCCGATGGCGATCTTCGTCCACCAGGAGCTGAGCGTGCCGTCAAAGTTGATATAGGTCTGGATCAGCCCCTGAATCGCCACGCCGAACAGCGTCCCCAGCACCGTCCCCACGCCGCCGCTGAGCAGCGTACCGCCGATGACCACAGAAGCAATCGCATCCAGCTCCACGCCAACGCCTGCAAGGGCATAGCCCGCCTGGGTATACACCGAGAAGACGATCCCCGCCAGCGTCGCCAGGCCGGTCGAGAGCATATAAATGCGGATGGTGGTGCTGCGGGTCGAGATCCCCATCAGGTTGGCCGACGTGGCGTTGCCGCCAATAGCGTAAACCTGATTGCCAAACCGGGTGCGGTGGGCGAGGAAGATGCCAATCACTACCACGCCCAGCATCAGCAGCCCCATCGCGCTCAGGCGGCCGCCGCCGGGGATTTTCCACGCCAGGCTGGAGAGCGTGTCGTACACCGGATGGTTAATGGGAATCGACTCTTCCGACACCAGGTAGCTCACCCCGCGCAGGAAGAACATCCCCGCGAGGGTAATGATAAATGCCGGAATTTTTAACGCGTCGATCAGCAGCCCCATAAAGGCGCCAAACGCACAGCCCATCGCCAGCACCAGCGGAAACGCCACCAGCGGAGAGATGCCCCAGAAGCCGATCGCTTTCGCGAGGAACACGCCCGTAAACGCGATCACCGAGCCGACGGAGAGGTCGATCCCGCCGGAGAGGATCACAAAGGTCATGCCGACGGCGATGATGCCTAAAAAGGCGTTATCGGTCAGGATATTGCAGATCACGCGCGTCGAGGCAAACCCCGGGAACTGGGTCAGGCAGTAGAGATAGCCCAGCACAAACACGCCCAGCGTGATCATTAGCGGCAAATTACGTTTTATCATGGCCACGGATCCCCTTAATGATGCTGACAAAGCGCGGCGACTGGACGATCAGCACGCAGAGCACGACCACCGCTTTCACCACCTGGTTGAGTTCCGGCTGGAATCCCGAAAGCAGGATCCCGGTGTTCATGCCCTGAATGATCAGCGCGCCGATCGCCGAGAGCAGCAGGTTAAAGCGCCCGCCCATCAGCGACCCGCCGCCGATCACCACCGCCAGGATCGCATCCAGCTCCAGCCAGAGCCCGGCGTTGTTGGCATCGGCTCCGCGAATATCCGCCGCGACGATCACGCCGGCGATGGCGGCGCAAATACCGCTCAGCACGTAGGTCAGCATCACCATCAGCCGCGTGTTAACCCCGGCGTTGCGCGCGGCGCGAATGTTGATCCCGACGGCCTCAATGAACATGCCCAGCGCCGTTTTGCGGGTGAAAAGCCAGAACACCACGAGCGTCACCAGGGCAATCATCACCGGCGTCGGGAAGAACAGAAGGTTGCCGCTGCCGAGCCACGCCAGGCTCGGCGAGTTAAAGGTGACAATCTGTCCGGAGGTAATTAGCTGCGCGACGCCGCGCCCGGCCACCATTAAAATGAGCGTGGCGACAAAGGGCTGGATTTTCAGCACCGCCACCAGAATGCCGTTCCATAATCCGGCCAGCACGCCAGTGCCTAAGGCTGCAAGCAGGACCACCGGCAGGCTATGCCCGGCCACGGTCATGGAGGCTGCCGTGGCCCCGGCGATAGCCATCACCGCGCCGACGGAGAGATCAATCCCGCCGGTGGCGATGACCAGCGTCATCCCGATGGCCAGCAGCGCCACGGGCGCGGCGCGGTTTAAAATGTCTATCGGGCTGCCAAACAGGCGGCCATCCTGCACGATAATCTGGAAGAAATGCGGCGCGACCAGGCTATCCACCAGTAAAACCACCAGCAGCGCCGCGATTTGCGGCGTGCCGGTCGGCCAGCTGAAGCGGCGCTTTGACTCACCGGTTTGCGAAAGCGAACGGGACATCACGATTCACTCCTTATGCCGCGATGGCATTCATGATCGCCGGAACGGACAGCTTATCCAGCGGGATCTCTGCCACCTGTTTACGATCGCGCATGATGATGACGCGATCGGCATAGCCCACCAGCTCTTCCAGCTCGGACGAAATGACCAGCAGGGCCAGACCGTCTGCGCACAGGGTTTCGATAAGCCGGATAATTTCGGCGTGCGCCCCTACGTCAATGCCGCGGGTCGGTTCGTCGAGGATCAGGAACTGGGGTTTGGTCAGCAACCAGCGGGAGAGCAGCACTTTCTGCTGGTTACCACCGGAGAGGAACTCGATGGGCTGTTCCGCGCTCGGGGTGCGGATGCCGAGCTGGCGGATAAAGCGCTCAGCAATGGCGTTCTGCTCTTTGCGTGGGATCGGCCGCAGCCAGCCGCGCTGCGCCTGAAGCGCCAGAATGATATTTTCCCGCACCGAGGCGGCGGCAATAATGCCGTCCGTTTTCCTGTCTTCCGGGCAGAAGCCCACACCCAGACAGGAGGCCTGATGCGGCGATCGCAGGGTTTGCGGTTTGCCCTTGATCAGCGCGCTGCCGCTGTCGGCGGGCTTGATCCCGAAGATCACCTCGGCGGTCTCGGTACGCCCCGAGCCCAGCAGGCCCGCCAGCCCGACAATTTCGCCCGGCCGCACCTGAAGGTTAAACGGCGAGATGACCCCTTTTTTGCCGTAATCGCTGAACGCGGCGACCGGCTTCTCGCTCAGCAGCGTGCGGCCCGCGCGCTGAAGGGCGTTGGTCTCCAGCTCGCGGCCCAGCATCATTTTGACCAGCTCGATCTGCGGCAGCTCGCGGGTTTCGCGGCAGCCGACAAAGCTGCCGTTGCGCAGCACCGTAATGCGATCGCTCACCTCATACACCTGATCGAGGAAGTGGGTAACGAAGATCAGGCTGACGCCCTGATCGCGCAGCTGGCGCATCAGGGTAAAGAGCATTTCCACCTCCTGGGTATCGAGGCTGGCGGTGGGTTCGTCGAGGATCAGCACCTTTGCGGAGAGATCGATCGCGCGGCAAATGGCGACGATCTGCTGCATCGCCACGGAAAAGCGGTTCAGCGGCTCGCGGACGTCGAGGGAGAAGCCGTAGGATTCCATCAGCTTTGTCGCCCGCGCCTCCATCTCTTTACGGCGCAGCAGCCCAAAGCGTCGTGGCTCACGGCCAATAAACAGGTTATCCGCCACCGACATATTCGGCAGCAGGTTCACTTCCTGGTATACCGTCCCGATCCCCAACTGCTGGGCATGGGCGGTGTTTTTTGGCGAAATGGCGTTGCCTTCCAGCCAGATGGTGCCGCGGTCGGCGTGATAAACGCCGGTCAGAGATTTAATCAGCGTCGATTTTCCCGCGCCGTTTTCCCCCAGCAGCGCCATGATCTCCCCGCGCCGCAGGCTGAAATCAACGTTATCCAGCGCCTTTACGCCGGGGAAGAATTTACTCAAGCCCTCTGTGCGGAGGATTTCCTGGTGTTGTTCAGTGGTCATGGTTTCCCCCTGCATCAAGCCGGATGGCGCTACGCTTATCCGGCCTACAAAAGAGCGTATCGTAGGCCGGGTAAGCGCAGCGTCACCCGGCATGTTCAGACAGGCTTAGTAGCCCATATTTTTCTTCTTCTCTAACTCTTCTTTCGCCGTGTCAGGCAGGTAGAGCGTGGATTTGGTGACCGTCACTTTCTCCGGCATCGTGCCGTCTTTCTTGAATTTCTCCAGCGCGTCGAATGCCGGGCCGGCCATGTTTGGCGTCAGCTCCACGCTGGCGTTGGCTTCGCCGTCGATCATCGCTTTGTAGATATCAGGCACGCCGTCGATAGAGCCGGTGAGGATATCTTTGCCCGGCTTCAGGCCCGCTTCTTTAATTGCCTGAATCGCGCCGATCGCCATGTCATCGTTGTGGGCGTAAACCATGCAGATGTTCTTGCCGTTGTTTTCAGCCTTAATGAAGCTCTCCATCACCTCTTTACCTTTGCTGCGGGTAAAGTCGCCGGACTGAGAGCGGATAATCTTGATGTTTGGCGCTTTGGCGATGGCTTCTGCAAAGCCTTTTTTACGGTCGATGGCCACGCTCGCCCCGACGGTGCCCTGCAGTTCAACAACGTTACACGGCTTGCCGTCGACCTGTTTTATCAGCCAGTCGCCAATTAACTGCCCTTCCAGCACGTTGTTGGCCGTCACGGTGGTCATATAGAGAGATTTGTCTTTAACGTCGATGGAACGATCGAGCAGGAAGACCGGGATTTCAGCGTCTTTCGCTTCCTTCAGGACGGGTTCCCAGCCGGTCGCCACGACGGGTGCAATAAAGATGGCATCCACGCCCTGGGCGATAAAGGAGCGCACGGCTTTGATCTGATTCTCTTGTTTTTGCTGACCATCGGCGATTTTCAGGGTAATGCCGCGTTTCTGAGCTTCGCTTTTCGCCACGTTGGTTTCTGCCGCTCGCCAGCCAGATTCAGAGCCGACCTGCGAAAAACCTACGGTTAAGGGAGCGGCCATCGCCATAGACGACATGGCTGCCGAAACTGCTGTGACAAGGAGTAAGCGCTTCCACATATGAACGTCCTCGTAGGGTGAGTTATTGTTGGTTAAAAGATGTTCTGCGGAATGACTATAGCCCATGAAATATGTAACGAATTGCGTTACATCACACTTCAGAAAAGTGAATAAAACGTTAATCACAAGTTTGTAATCGCTTTCATTTCTCCATGAAAAATGCGGCTGAGTTTATGGATTTTTCTGTCATGGAATCGGTCTGAAAAGTGGGAAGAACGTGGAGAGAAGGCGAAAACAGGCGGAGACATTCAGCGCGAGTTGGCTATAATACCTGCCACTTGTTTACCATCCATTTTAAAGGACACCGACATGAGCTTACTCAACGTCCCAGCGGGTAAAGAACTGCCAGAAGACATCTACGTAGTTATCGAAATCCCGGCTAACGCAGATCCGATCAAATACGAAGTGGACAAAGAGAGCGGCGCCCTGTTCGTAGACCGCTTCATGTCTACCGCGATGTTCTATCCGTGCAACTACGGTTACATCAACCACACCCTGTCTCTGGACGGTGACCCGGTTGACGTACTGGTCCCAACGCCATACCCACTGCAGCCAGGCGCAGTGATTCGTTGCCGTCCCGTTGGCGTGCTGAAAATGACCGACGAATCCGGTGAAGATGCGAAGCTGGTTGCGGTACCGCACACCAAGCTGAGCAAAGAGTACGATCACATCAAAGATGTGAACGACCTGCCAGAGCTGCTGAAAGCGCAGATCACTCACTTCTTCGAGCACTACAAAGACCTCGAAAAAGGCAAGTGGGTTAAAGTTGACGGCTGGGACAACGCAGAAGCAGCGAAAGCGGAAATCATCGCCTCTTTCGAACGCGCTGCCAAGAAGTAATTCTTACTGCTGTTAATGAAGGCCCCGCGAGTCGGGGCTTTTTTATTTCCCTGGTTTAAAGTAGTACAAACTGAATTTTTGAGAATAATCCCATTCCTTATGTTTTTGACATTAAAACCAAAAAAGATACCCTATCATTTATAGTGGGAGCGGTTAAATAGCCTGGCTGTTCACAACATATTGTCATGATGATCATTAATCCCCATTCATTACAGGATTCATATGTCATCCATTAACATTGATGTTGCCCGCCCAACTGGAATTTATTTTATCATTGAACGGTTGTATTCCCGCGATGGTTTTATGCCTTCTATTGGGGAAATCAGCCCCTCTTTGACACAGGTACACCGTACTGTCATTCAGCTAAAACGCAAGCAGGATATGTTTATGGATGGTGTTAAGGATACCCCTAAAGATATTACCCTTTGGCAACAGATAAAATATATTACAGGTTCAAAAGTAACGACCAAGGATACAGATGCGTTAGTGTATACGACCGATTTTATCGGCTCCCTTGTTGCCACCACGCCTTTAGGTAATATTGAGCATGAAAATATTCCTCGCTTCCTCACGACAGAGTCTATCCACTCCCTTCCACAGGCGGTGAGTTATGGGCGTGATCCCATCCCACAAGTCCTTCTTTATGGTCGTAAGGATATAGTCTTCTTTATGGACAATGGTGGTAAGGGTACGCCAACCGCTATTGCAAAATATAATCACAATACTCGTGACCTTGCCATAATCAAAGATCAGCTAGAAGCCAGTAAAACGATGAAGGAGCTGCTATCTAAGGGAGCAAAATTATGAGTAAGAAAAGCCATGTCATGAGCCTATTCGTCCTTATTATTGCCTCCTTTGTCTTTGGCAGAAGTACTTATGTTGAATATCTGTCATGGTACTATGGAAGCGATCATTTAATATTCAGTCAAATAAATAGCGCATTACTATCTGGTTTACTTAACGGACTTTACTTCGCGCTATCATCAAGCATTATTTATGCGTTACTCACTCTATTAAAAACAATTCCAAGAAATATCTTGTTTTCTTGTCTTCTGCAATTCTTTATTAACATAGGGCTATATACACTTTTTGTTGCAGTAGATAGAGGTTATAGTAAATTGCATACTTTAGGCTCGGGTGCTACTGATATCACCCACAGCTATTTTTTAGGGGCGTTGCTGATGAGCACACTCCTGACCGTCGCGATCGTGAGCGTTATACATGCTAAGTTTCTTTCTTCAAAGCATAAAGATGGGCTACATAAAGGCGTTTGACTGTTACGGTAAAGACAGTAAATGGCAGTATCTCTGCATCATGACATTCCAGCTTGCCTGGTTTTTGTTTTACTTATGGATCCCTTATCGAAGCGATTATGTGATTCTGCTGTTTTTACTGTGTTTCCTGCCCGTCATTTCAAGCAATACGCGGTGCATAAACTACTATGGCCGTTCACGCGCCTTGTGTTTTTTATGGCTTATTGCGCCGTACATCATGCTGTTCGTTCCTCTGTTTTTAACCCGACGCCGGGATACAGAAGAGAGTTGAAGGAATAAAAAAAACAACGCCACCTTACGGTGGCGTTGTCGTTTTTCAGTACTGGTCTCTGTCTAACCAGTTACCGCTTACGATCCGCGTTAACCCGTCGACTGGACGCTGGTAGACATACATCCACGCGCTTCCGTACGGCGTCTGGATCAACTGGCGTGCGTATTCACCGCCCCTGGTGCGCAAGGCATCAAGTTCGGCAAGCGTCGCGTTATCAATACGATAAACTTCACCCTGTACTGTTCCTTCGCCCGGAACCGCGCCTGGATAGTGGCCCAGGCTGTACAACTGGTAGTTCTCGATATTGTAATTCCCCAGTAGCTGGGCATTGGTCATCCAGTGACTGTTGCCTTGCCTGGTTCGTAAACTGCCGTAGACAAATATTCGCATTGCTAAAACTCAAACTGATAGAGCAGATCAAGTGCCTGGTCTACGCCGGACACTGCTTCCAGATATAGCTTAGGCATCAGGCGATAGCGTAACGTGAGTGTTGCCAGTGAGTCAAAGATCCCCACACCATATTTTACCTGCAGACCCGGCAGTACATAGCCGCTGACCACCACCTGCGAGGAGTCACCCACGCCCTGGGTGTCCAGCGCCAGATTGCTTACGCCGAACGTCTCGCCGATTTTACCCACAACCTGCCCACTTTGTGCAACCCCCAGCCCCACTAACATCGAAGTCATCGCCGCGCTGTCGCTCTGACCGCTGTCGAGACCTTGACCACGCAGCAGGTAAGAGAGGGCTTCCTGCTGGGACATCGCCGGGTCAGAGAAGATCTCCGCCTTCGGTTCGTCGGCGGAACCGGTGACGCGTACCCCGGCAATGACGTCGTTTTCCGTCGCTTCCGGGTTACGAATCGCTTCGATGTTCAGCAGCGGTTGATCCGGTGGACCGGAGAACAGCAGCTCGCCTTTACGGACAATCAGATCCTGACCATAGGCGTGGAATCGCCCTTCAGGGATATTGATCTGCCCGTTCAGGCCAAGCCCTTGTTTATCCTGCGCCACCTTCAGGTCGCCCGTAAGCCTCGCCTTCAGCCCAAACGCATCCAACCGCACGTTATTCCCCACGTGCACGATAAGGTTACTATTAATCGGGATGCCCGCGCTCTTCTGTTCGACCGGTTTCAGATTTTCATTGAGCATAACTTCATCACTTGAGACGCCGACCGCACTTTCCGGCACGTCGTGAACCACGATGCGCGCCCACGGCACGTCGACGCGACCGTCAAGCGTGAAGAGGCTTGGCGTGGCTTCAAAGACCACATCAGGCGAGACGTCCAGTCGCACCATCGGCGGTACGGTGATGCGCACCTTACTGCCCTTCGCGGCAATACGGGCGCGCCAGTTGTCGAGCTGGCTCCAGTCCGCGTCGCCGCTCAGATTGATTTGCCCCTGCTGCGTCAGTACCGATCCGCTCAGCGTCGAGCTCATGCCGTTGAAGTTCATCGCGATCTGGCTGGGCTGCATGTCAAACGGCATAAAGTTGCCGTCAATATCCACGCCGCTGAGGCGCAGCTGGCCGAACAGCTGTGGGCTTTGCGCATTGCCCGCCAGGCGCAGGTTGGCGTTCACCATGCCCTCGGCTTTTTCCCCGCGCGCGAAAATCGGGTTCACCATCGCCAGGTTGAAGTTGCGGATAGTGACGTTGCCGCCCAGATTTCGTCGTCCCTGTGGGTCGGTAATTTGAACCTTGCCGTCAAACTGACCGTTGTTGGTGAGACGAATCAGCCAGCCCAGCTCCGCACGGTTGTTATGCAGATCTGCGCTCAGGTTCAGGGTGTCGAAGGCCACCGGCAGCGGCGCGTCATTCACCTCCTGCGTCACCTTCACGTTACGCCCGGACAGCGTGACGCTACCCTGCGGCAGCCCCTCTTTGGTGGTGTCCCAGGCGACATCGGCTTTTCCGCTGAAGACGCCGCTGGCCTGGGTAGTATCCGGCATAAACGGTTTCAGCATCGCCAGATCGAAGCGGTTGAGGTTGATCTGCGCGCGTCCTTCCGCGCCCGCGTCGATGGTCTGCGGCACGCACAGTTCCGCATTCGGGTTGGTCCAGCAGTGCGGCCCAATGCTGATCTTCTGCTCGGCGTTGCGGTAGTCCAGCGCGATGGCGCGCGACAGCGCCAGCGGCCCGACCGGCGTATTGAAACGGGTGTTATCCAGCGTCCCTTTCCAGCGCTCCTCTTTGCGGTCGAAGCTGCCGGTCAGGTGAAGCTGGCCGGAGACCGGCTCGCCCTGCACGCGCAGCTGCAGGTCGTGCTGCTTCTCGTTCCCTTTCGCGTCCAGGGTGACCAGGCTGATGTTGACGTCCGGCTGAGAAATGCGCTCCACGCGCAGGTTCAGGTTACCGCCGATCTGGTCAGTGGATTTCACATCCCCTTCCACACGAACGCGGGCAACGCTCAGCGCCTGCCAGCGCAGGTTATTGGCGGTAATGTCCGCCAGCAGCTGCGGCGCGTCTACCGTGCCGCGCACCTTCAGGAGCCCCTTCGCCGTACCGCCCAGGCCCGGCAGGGCGTTATCCAGATTCGGCGCATCGATGGTGGCGTCCAGATTGAGATCTTTCACCCCCAGCTCGCCTTTGATATCCGCCGTGTTGCGGCCCAGCGCCACGTGCAGACCCGGGATAATCCACTGCAGGTAGCTGTTGCCTTTCACCGAGCCTTCAACGTTTACCTTGTTCTGCTTCACGTTCCCGGTGAGCTTGATCTCCGGCACGTCCATCTGCCACGTGCCGCCGTACAGGCTGCCGCGGGTTTTGATCAGGCCATCCAGCTTCGACGGCCAGTCCGGCACCTCTTTGGCGGTGTTAATGCCCGTCAGCTTCAGCTCGCCGCGCCAGCTGATCGCCTGCTGCCAGTCGAGCAGTGCGGTTAACTCGGTTTTGCCTTCCAGCGCCGCGACGGTCAGCTTGTCGAGGTTAACCTGCTGTTCATTGCCCTTCGCATCCAGGGTGATGTTCGCGGGCGGCACGCCCTGCCCCTTCACTGCGGTGCGGAACGAGAGCGTATAGTCGGTCATCTTGCCGCTCAGCTTCAGCTTCAGGTCATCGGCCTGGTACTGTTTTTCGCCAGTGAATGGCCAGTAAAGCTGCTTGCTGACCACCTCAAGATTGAGCGGCAGCCCGGCTTCCGCCAGCTGGGTTTGCGCACGCAGGACCATGTCTACCGGGCCGGAGAGATTGACCCCGACATCCAGCTTCTCGCGCAGCGCCCCGCCCACTTTGACCTTCACCTTCTCGCCTTTGAGCGGGTCAATGTTCAGGGCGCTATTCAGCGTGATATCCACCGGCCAGTTGTCGCGCAGCAGGGCGTTGCCTGACGCGTTCACCGAGCCCTGATTGGTGTCGATATCCAGCGCGTCGAGCTTCATGTTGCCGTCAATGCTGCTGACTTTCAGCAGCATGTTATAGACCGTCAGGTCGGTATCGCCGGTCAGGCGCAGCTGCTCGCCTTTGAACTCTTCAATATTGAGGTTCAGCGGCAGATGCACATCGGTCATTTCCGGCAGGACAGGCTTCGAGAAGAGGTCTTTCAGCGTTTCGCCCAGCGGCTTCTCTTCCGGCTGCGGGTTCTGGATCTTCGGCTCGACGATCTCTTCCTGCGCCACGTCGGCCACTTTCGGCAGCGCGATCAGCAAGCCCTGCAGGGAGGTTGGCGTCAGGGTGAGGTTTTTCTCCTGCCAGCGCAGGCCGGAGCTGAAATCCATCACGGACACGGTGGTGTCGTCGATTTTGACATTGACGTTATCAAGCGCCACCCGATAAAGCGCGATAGGGTACGGCGTGGAGAGATTCAGCGGACCGCTGTCCTCTTCCTCTACTGGCGCAGACTTCGGCATTTTCTTCGAATCTATCGCCACGTTGACGTCTTTTAGCGACAAGTCGTTGACGCAGAGCTTGCTGTCACGCAGACAGCCCAGCTTCACCGCCAGGTGAAACTCCCCGGCGTTCACCGCCACGCCCGGCTGCTCATAGCGGATGTTCTTCAGGCGCAGGTCGCGCCAGCCGCCCGTCACCTGGCCAATCTCCAGCCCCGGCACCCAGCGGTTCGCGGCATTAAACAGCAGATGCAGCCCGGTCGTCGTTCCCACCAGAAACGCCACCGTACCGAGCAGCAGCACGATAAAAATCAGCACCCCGAGGCTTATCTTCTTCCATAAACTCATAATTCAGGCCCCAGACCGATGTAAAACTGTAATCCGTGTTCTTCTTTGTCGCCCACCGGCACGGCGAAATCGAGCTTGATGGGCCCGACGGGTGACTGCCAGCGTACGCCGACGCCCGCGCCGGTTTTAAAATCGCTGCGGCGGATATCGCTCACCGCTTCGCCGCCGTCGACGAACATGGCGCCCCACCATTTTCCGCTGACGTTGTACTGGTACTCCAGCGAGCCGGTAGCCAGCTTAGAGGCACCGATCAGCTTGCCGTCATCGTCCTTAGGCGCGATGGATTTGTATTTATAGCCACGGATGCTGCGATCGCCCCCGGCGAAGAAGCGCAGGTCCGGCGGGACCTTGTCGAAGTCGCCGGTTTCAATCCAGCCGAGGTTGCCGCGCACCACAAAGCGGTGTTTGTCATACAGCGTGCGGATCCAGACGTTCTGCGCCTGAATCACCGAGAAATCCACGTCGGAACCCCACATGGTGTTGGAGTAATCGATAGAGTAACGCTGGGAATCGCCCCAGGTCGGCATCAGGCCGCCGCGCGAGCGGGTGCGGCTGATCATCACCCCAGGATAGAGCAGCATGGTGGTGTTGGTGACGTTGGCCTGGGTAAAGTGATCCAGGCTCCAGCGCAGGTTGATGGCGCGCTGCCAGCCGCTGGAGAGATCCCAGTAACGCGACACGGCAAGCGTGGTGGAATCGGACTCGGTATCGTTCAGGTCGGTGCGCTTAAAGCCCCCCTGAACCAGGTAATATTGCTCAAGCGGATTTTTCAGCAGCGGCATTTTATAGCTGAAATCGAGCTGCTGTTCCGGGGCGGAAATGCTGGCGCTGGTGGTCAGGCTATGGCCGTAGGAGTTCATCCACGGCTTTTTCCAGGTGGCCTTCACGCGCGGGCCAACGTCCGTCGAATAGCCCACACCGGTTTCAATGGTGTTCTCGGTGCGCGGCGAAACAACGCCGTGCAGCGGCAACACCTTGGTTTTTCTAGACTTATCAAATTCAGGGGCGACAACCACGGAGTTAAACCAGCCGGTGGCTGAGAGCCGTCGGTTCAGCTCTCCCAGGTCGCTCGACTGGTAGTAATCCCCTTTTTTAAAGGGCACGAGGTTTTGCAGGTACTCTTCACGAATTTGCGACCCTTCGAACGTCACGTCGCCAAAGCGGTAGCGTTCTCCGCTGTCGTAGTCGATATCCCAGAAGGCCTGACGTCGCGCCAGCGCAATGCCCAGCTGGCTTTTATTGAACTGGCTGTCAAAGTAGCCCTTACGCAGGGAAACGCTGGTCAGCTCTTTTTTGAAGTGGTCGTAGTCACCGTGGTTGAGCACGGTGCCGATTTTCGGCCGCGTGCTGAGCAGGTCCAGGTAATCCCGGTCGGTACGCGCCCCGCCGCGCAGGATGACGTTGGTGCCGCCAATCAGCACCGGCTCGCCCGGCGAAACGCGGGCAATAAGCACCTGGCGCCCCTTCTTTGGGGGCGGGCGGAGATCGAAATCAATGGTGGGTTCGTAATACCCTAGCGCTTTTAGTCCTTCACGGATGGCATCATCGACGCGCGCGCGGAAACGCCGGTCCGGCGTCACCTCATCACTCTGGATGGTCGATAGCTGCGCACGCACGTTTTTTTGTAGCGCCCCGGATAACCCCTCAACCTGCAAACGGACATTCGCCGCGCTGGCAATCCCGCTTGTCAGCAACAGACTGACTAAACATAACTGGCGGATTTTTGTCACGTTTTCTCCTGAATATCCCTGTTTCTACCCTGGAAGCAAATGAAGTGCCGCTCCGCGGCAAAATACGGCCTGTTGGCCAAAAACCCGAATCTCGGGTTGAAAATGGGTGTAACACCCAAATATTTCTTATGATTAAATCTAGACTCATTCAGCGCATTTATTGTGTTCAATTAAACGCGCCGTGACAACCTTAACCGAAACATCGCACCCCGGGAGGCCCCACCGTGAGTTTATTCGACAAAAAGCATCTGGTTTCACAAGCTGATGCATTACCGGGACGCAACACCCCTATGCCTGTGGCGACTTTACACGCCGTCAATGGCCATTCCATGACTAACGTTCCTGATGGCATGGAAATCGCCCTGTTCGCTATGGGCTGCTTCTGGGGCGTTGAGCGCCTCTTCTGGCAGCTGCCTGGCGTTTACAGCACGGCAGCCGGCTACACGGGCGGTTACACGCCGAATCCAACCTACCGCGAAGTCTGCTCCGGCGAAACCGGCCATGCGGAAGCGGTACGCGTAGTGTACGACCCGACGGTAATCAGCTACGAACAGCTCCTGCAGGTCTTCTGGGAAAACCACGACCCGGCGCAGGGCATGCGTCAGGGCAACGACCACGGCACGCAGTACCGCTCGGCTATCTATCCGCTCACCCCTGAGCAGAATGCCGCCGCGCGCGCCAGCCTTGAGCGTTTCCAGCAGGCCATGCGTGAAGCGGGCGATACGCGCGAGGTGACCACGGAAATCACCACCGCGAAACCGTTCTACTACGCCGAGGACGATCACCAGCAGTATCTGCATAAAAACCCGTACGGCTACTGCGGAATCGGAGGTATCGGCGTCTGCCTGCCGCCACAGCTGGCCTGATTATCAGCCGTTAGATCGTCGCCCGTACCGGGCAGCACCCGCTGTCCGGTCTGTTTTATGTAAAAATGTGACCTCTGGCAGATTTACATCTCTTTACGCTATACTAGCCGCTGAAATAATCGGCTCAACGCTACGAGCTGATGTTCAATGTGTTTCCACACAAATGGTATCAACTCCCCTTCTGAGGATCTGGCGAGAAGCCGGATAAACTATGTTAAACAGTATCTTAGTAATACTTTGTCTGATTGCCGTCAGTGCATTTTTCTCGATATCCGAGATTTCGCTGGCCGCGTCCCGTAAAATCAAACTGAAGCTGCTCGCCGACGAGGGCAACATCAACGCCTCACGCATTCTCAAAATGCAGGAAAACCCCGGTACGTTCTTTACCGTGGTGCAAATTGGTCTGAACGCGGTGGCTATCCTGGGTGGTATCGTGGGCGATGCGGCGTTTTCCCCGGCGTTTTATAGCCTCTTTGCGCAGTACATGTCCGCCGAACTGGCCGAACAGCTGAGCTTTATCCTCTCCTTCTCGCTGGTGACCGGGCTGTTCATCCTCTTCGCCGACCTGACCCCGAAACGCATCGGTATGATTGCGCCAGAAGCCGTGGCTTTGCGTATCATCAACCCGATGCGCTTCTGCCTGTTTGTGTTCCGCCCGCTGGTGTGGTTCTTCAACGGCCTGGCAAACGTCATTTTCCGCATCTTTAAGCTGCCGATGGTGCGTAAAGATGACATCACCTCTGACGACATTTATGCGGTCGTGGAAGCCGGTGCCCTGGCCGGGGTACTGCGCAAGCAGGAACACGAGCTGATTGAGAACGTATTCGAACTGGAATCCCGTACCGTGCCCTCTTCCATGACGGGCCGTGAAAGCATTATCTGGTTCGATTTACATGAAGATGAGCAGAGCCTGAAGAACAAAGTGGCGCAGCATCCGCACTCCAAGTTCCTGGTCTGTAATGAAGATATTGACCACATCATCGGTTACGTCGACTCCAAAGACCTGCTGAACCGCGTGCTGGCAAACCAGAGCCTGGCGCTGAACAGCGGCGTGCAGATCCGCAATACCCTGATTGTGCCGGACACCCTGACGCTCTCAGAAGCGCTGGAAAGTTTCAAAACCGCCGGGGAAGACTTCGCGGTGATCATGAACGAATACGCGCTGGTGGTGGGTATTATTACCCTGAACGACGTCATGACCACGCTGATGGGCGACCTGGTAGGCCAGGGGCTGGAAGAGCAGATTGTTCAGCGTGACGATAATTCATGGCTGATTGATGGCGGCACGCCAATTGAAGACGTGATGCGCGTGCTGGATATCGACGAGTTCCCGCAGTCCGGAAACTACGAGACCATCGGCGGCTTTATGATGTTTATGCTGCGTAAGATCCCGAAACGTACCGACTCGGTGAAGTTCTCCGGCTACAAGTTTGAAGTGGTGGATATTGATAACTACCGCATCGACCAGCTGCTGGTGACGCGCATCGACAACAAACCGACCGTACTGGTGCCGAAGCTGCCGGATGCGGAAGAGAAGGTGTCGGCGTAAGGTTCCTGCCTCCACAAACATCAACGGCTCCCATCGGGAGCCGTTTTTTTAACTACTGCATAGCACGTTGGTTAAGCCATCTCAGTTTGCAGACGCATAACCTGACGGTTGACTTCGGACATCACAGACAGGTGCTGTTTGTCCTTCACTTTTGGGACAAGGATTTTGCCCTTATCAAACTCAAAAGCGCCAACATCCTTGATATACAACCGTCCACGGAACAGGATCTTCACGTACTTCGCCACCTGAAGCGGGTTGTAGCGTTGGAAAATTTTCATTCTTGTATCTCCTGCGAATCATACGCTCTTGCGGTGCCACAATCGGCCCGACTGTCCTGAGCGCAAATTTTGATGCCCAATGACTATAGACCAGAACTACGGTGTTACCCAGTGTGCATAAGTTTATTTACCGTTTGATTACAATTATTCAGAATAATCTTTGCAAAGCGTGATAGAGAGCAGTATAAGCCGTCGTTTTTTCATGGATATGTGCGTTCGCCCGCAAACTGGCATCGGGATTGCGGGAAAACCACATTGATCGCACTTATCATTAAAAGTGCATGACCAAGTGGTCGGATCACCTGCAAACAATAAGGAAACGCCATGACCCTACGTACTATCCTTGCAGCAGCCTGCCTGCTGCTGCCCCTGTGGGCGAGTGCTCACAACATTGAAAAAGGACAACGTGTACCGCCAGTCGGCATTGCTGACCGGGGAGAATTGATTCTCGACAATGATAAGTTTAGCTACAAAGCCTGGAATAGCGCGCAGCTCGCGGGCAAAGTGAGAGTTGTACAACATATTGCCGGTCGTACATCTGCAAAAGAGAAAAATGCCAACCTGGTGGAGGCGATCAAGGCGGCAAAATTCCCACACGATCGTTACCAGACCACCACGATCGTGAATACCGATGACGCCATTCCGGGCTCCGGGATGTTTGTGCGTTCAAGCCTTGAGAGCAATAAAAAGCTCTACCCATGGTCGCAGTTTATCGTCGACAGCAACGGCGTCACCCGTAAGGCCTGGCAGCTGGAGGAAGAGAGCTCTGCGATTGTCGTGCTGGATAAGAACGGCCGCGTACAGTGGGTGAAAGACGGGGCGATAACCCAGGAAGAGGTGCAGCAGGTTGTCGACCTGCTGCATAAGCTGCTGGCTCAATAAAGAGAGACGCGGAAGCCGGGGTTGAGGAAGGATTCGCGCGGGGTGTAGTCCAGCGGCTTGCCCTGCCAGTCATGAACGTGCGCCCCGGCGGCCGCAGCCACGGCGTGCCCGGCGGCAGTATCCCAGACGTTCGTCGGCCCAAAGCGGGGATAGAGCTGTGCCTGTCCTTCCGCCACCAGGCAGAATTTCAGCGATGAGCCAATCGAGGTGGTCTGGTGTTCACCCAACTGCTGCAGATACTCCTGCAGCTCGCTGTCGCTGTGCGAGCGGCTAATCACCACCAGCGGCGGACGCGCGTCGCGCACCTGGATCTGCTTGCGCACGCCGCACTCTTCCTTCCACGCCTTCCCTTCTGCAGCGCTGTACATCACCTTCATGACCGGCGCGTAGACCACGCCCAGCACCGCTTTACCCTTCTCAATCAGGGCGATATTGACGGTGAATTCACCGTTGCGCTTGATGAACTCTTTTGTCCCGTCCAGGGGGTCCACCAGCCAGTAGCGCTGCCAGTGCTGGCGCTCTTCCCAGCTTTGCGGCGCTTCTTCTGACAGGACGGGGATGTCCGGCGTTAAGGCCTGTAACCCTTTCAGGATCACCTTATGCGCCGCGATATCTGCCGCCGTGACCGGAGAGTCGTCCGCTTTGCTGACAACCTCCATGGGTTTACTACCGTCATACACCTGCATGATGGCATCCCCCGCATCCCGTGCGAGCTGACAAATTTTATCTAGCATTTTCCACCTCTTTGTTAACGCAGTGAGGTTAACTCTTTGTTTTAGTTATATCGTAATGTGAACAATTCCGCTATCTGTGAAGCAATTCCGGTTTCAGGTTGCTTTTTTCTGTCAGGATTCACATTTATGTAAGCAACACGTTATAGATACATACTCTTTTGTGGCCTGGATCGAAAAAAGGACTCTTCTGATGATTAAGTTTAGCGCAACGCTCCTGGCGACGCTGATTGCGGCGAGCGTGCAGGCAGCGACGGTCGATTTACGTATTCTGGAAACGACCGATCTGCACAGCAACATGATGGATTTCGATTACTACAAAGATACCCCGACGGAAAAATTCGGACTGGTACGCACGGCGAGTTTGATCAATGCCGCACGCGGCGAAGTGAAAAATAGCGTGCTGGTCGATAACGGCGATCTGATTCAGGGCAGTCCGCTCGGGGATTACATGGCGACCAGGGGGCTGAAAAAAGGCGAGATCCATCCTGTTTATAAAGCGATGAACACCCTGGACTATACCGTCGGTAACCTCGGCAACCATGAATTCAACTACGGTCTGACATACCTGCATGATGCCCTGGCAGGTGCAAAATTCCCGTACGTTAACGCCAATATCATCGACGTTAAGACCCAAAATCCGCTTTTTACGCCTTACCTGATTAAAGAGACTGAGGTTGTCGATCAGGACGGGAAAAAACAGACGCTGAAAATCGGCTATATCGGTTTTGTCCCGCCGCAGATCATGACGTGGGATAAGGCCAACCTCGACGGTAAGGTGACCGTTAACGACATCACCGAAACCGCGCGTAAATACGTGCCGGAAATGCGCGAAAAAGGCGCCGATCTGGTGGTCGTTGTCGCCCACTCGGGCCTCTCCGCCGATCCGTACCAGGCCATGGCAGAAAACTCCGTTTACTACCTGAGTGAGGTCCCGGGCGTCGATGCGATCCTGTTCGGCCACGCCCACGCGGTCTTCCCGGGCAAAGACTTTGCCAGCATTAAAGGGGCGGATATTGAGAAAGGGACGCTTAACGGCGTGCCGTCGGTGATGCCGGGCATGTGGGGCGACCATCTTGGCGTGGTGGACCTGGTGCTGAATAACGACGGCGGCCGCTGGAAGGTCACGCAGTCAAAAGCCGAAGCGCGCCCGATTTACGACGCTGCGGCGAAAAAATCGCTGGCGGCGGAAGATAAAAAACTGGTCGACGTGCTGAAGCACGATCACGACGCCACGCGCGAATTCGTCAGCAAGCCGATCGGCAAATCCGCCGACAACATGTACAGCTTCCTGGCGCTGGTGCAGGACGATCCGACCGTCCAGGTCGTCAACATGGCGCAGAAAGCCTATGCCGAACACTTTGTGCAGGGCGATCCGGATCTGGCGAAACTGCCGGTACTCTCCGCCGCAGCGCCATTCAAAGTGGGCGGGCGTAAGAATGACCCGGCAAGCTATGTGGAGGTCGAAAAGGGCCAGCTCACCTTCCGTAATGCCGCCGATCTCTATCTCTACCCGAATACGCTGGTGGTGGTTAAAGCCACCGGGAAAGAGGTAAAAGAGTGGCTGGAGTGTTCTGCCGGACAGTTTAACCAGATTGACCCACACAGCAGCAAGCCGCAGTCGCTGATTAACTGGGACGGCTTCCGCACCTACAACTTCGACGTGATCGACGGCGTGAACTACCAGATTGACGTCACCCAGCCGGCGAAATATGACGGCGAGTGTCAGGCGATCCACCCGCAGGCGGAGCGCATTAAAAACCTGACCTTCAACGGCAAGGCGATCGATCCGAATGCCACTTTCCTGGTGGTGACCAATAACTACCGTGCCTACGGCGGTAAGTTTGCCGGTACGGGAGATAGCCACATCGCCTTTGCCTCGCCGGACGAGAACCGCTCTGTGCTGGCGGCGTGGATCAGCGCGGAGTCGAAAAAGGCCGGCGAAATTCATCCGGCGGTGGATAACAACTGGCGTCTGGCGCCGATCCACAGCGATACGCCGCTGGATATCCGTTTCGAAACGTCACCGTCCGAGAAGGCAGCCGCGTTTATTAAGGAGAAGGCGCAGTATCCGATGAAACAGGTCGCGACGGATGATATTGGGTTCGCGATTTATCACCTGGATTTAAGTAAGTAGCGGCGATTGTGCCGGGTGGCGCTTCTGTATGACCGGATACATAGGTGACAGATCAGACCGGGAACATAGGTAACACTTTTACTCTATCCGCACCACACTCTGGGTTTTTCGGTCGTAGTACGCAAGCGT
>NZ_VDAF01000026.1:0-68600 GCF_019584525.1 Enterobacter sp. EC_50
CGGTCTAAATAGGCTGATTCAAGGCATTTACGGGAGAAAAAATCGGCTCAAACATGAAGAAATGAAATGACTGAGTCAGCCGAGAAGAATTTCCCCGCTTATTCGCACCTTCCCTTTCTCTTGATGCTACGCATCTTTGTTCATTGATCGCTGTGGCTCAATAATACAATAGATTAAGAAAAATCCTAATTCTAAACACCATTATCTGACTCCCCCTGCCAGAGTTAGTAGTGAGTTTCATCACGTTATGATTGTGATTAATCTCCCTTTCCACCTCCGGCATAGGTTAAACATGTAAACAGGCAATCCGGTCACACACCAATATTCCGCAGCTTCTCCCCGGCCATCAGCTTGCGCTCGATGTGTTCCAGCGTCACGCCTTTGGTTTCTGGAATCAGCCAGAACGTGACGCCAATAAATGCCACGTTCAGCACCGTATAGAGCCAGAACGTTCCCGCTGCGCCAATCGCGTCCAGCAGCGTCAGGAAGGTCGCGCCGATGATCATGTTCGATACCCAGTTGGTGGTCGTGGAACAGGTGATGCCAAAGTCGCGGCATTTGAGCGGCTGAATTTCGGAGCACAGGATCCACACCACCGGCGCGGCGCTCATCGCGTAACCTGCGATACACATCATGGTCATCCCGACAGAAAGCCAGGAGAGTCCGCTGGAAGCCGTGCCGTTATCAAACTGCATCAGGCAGTAGCCGAGGATCAGCGTGCCGAGCGCCATCACGCTGAAGCCAATTTTCAGCGCCGGTTTGCGGCCCGCCTTGTCCACGGTGAATACGGCAATAAAGGTGGCAAACATGAAGGTCAGCCCGACCACCAGGGTGGCGATCATCTGCTGTTCGGTGGTGGTGAACCCGGCCATTTTGAAAATGCGCGGCGCGTAGTACATGATGATATTCATGCCGGTGAACTGCTGCATCGCCTGCAGCAGCATGCCGAGGAAGACCGCCCGGCGCACGTTGCGGTTGATTTTAAACAGCGCCCAGCCCCCCTGCTTGAGCTTCAGGCTTTCGCGGATCTCGTTCAGCTCCTCGCGGGCTTTTTCGGAGGTATCGCGCAGCATGCGCAGCACCTCTTCCGCCTCCACGTGGCGCCCTTTTTGTGCCAGCCAGCGCGGGCTGTTCGGCAGGAAAATCACTAAAACAATCAGCACCACCGCTGGCAGCGCCAGCACGCCAAGCATTGCGCGCCAGTTGCCGCTGTAGCTGAAGTAGGTGTCAGACAGGAACGCCAGCACGATACCGAGCGTGACCATCAGCTGATACATGCTGATCATCTTCCCGCGCACGTTCTCGCTCGCCATTTCGGAGAGATAAAGCGGCGCCGTGTAGGAGGCAATCCCCACCGCCACGCCCAGCAGCACGCGGGAAAGCAGCAGAACCTCAACGTTTGCGGCAAAGGCGGAGCCAATGGAGCCGGCGACAAAAAGAATCGCCCCGGCCATCAGGCTGTATTTGCGCCCCAGGCGAAACGAGAGCCAGCCGTTGAACAGCGCGCCGATGGCCGCGCCGAGCATCATGCTGCTCACCACCCACTCCTGCAGGCGGCTGCTCAGGGTAAAGTGATCGGTAATAAAGGGCAATGCACCGGCAATGACGCCAATATCCAGTCCAAATAACAGGCCCGCCACGGCGGCGGCAATAGAGACAAACTGGTTCATGCGGCGAGTATCACGCAGCGCAGCGGGCATTAGGGTAGAGTCATTTATAGATGTCATATTTTCCTGCCTGAACAGTGAAATTCGTTAAGTGAAATTACGAGATAGCGAGAAAAAGTGTCAGGCGGGAAAAGGTGAAGATATGGATTATTTCGCTGCGACATAGCGTTCTGTGATGGACATTACAATTTCAACTAACGCTGAATAATCACATGCTTTTACTAATCATCTAATTTTTAAAGATTAAAAGTGTGATGGCTGTCGTTCATGACTTTTTAGTATGGATTTTCCGTGTTTATCCATATGGATTTTGACAATTTTTAAGCAAAAAAAACCTCTGCCCAAAAGCAGAGGTCCAGACCCGATGCGGGCTATCGCGCCAGCCAGCCGCCATCGACCGCCACGGTGTAGCCGTTGATATAGTCCGATGCGGACGAGGCCAGAAAGACCACCGGCCCCATCAGATCGCCCGGAAGCCCCCAGCGCCCCGCCGGAATGCGGTCGAGGATTTCCGCGCTACGCTGCTCGTCCGCACGCAGCTGCTGCGTGTTGTTGGTCGCCATGTAACCCGGCGCAATCGCATTCACATTGATGTTGTGTTTCGCCCACTCGTTTGCCAGCAGGCGGGTCACGCCCATCACGGCGCTTTTGGAGGCGGTGTAAGACGGCACGCGGATACCGCCCTGGAACGAGAGCATGGAGGCAATATTCACGATCTTGCCGCCGTTCCCCTGCGCAATAAAGTGCTTTGCCGCCGCCTGGGACATGAAAAATACGCTCTTGATGTTCAGATCCATCACGTCGTCCCAGTCGCGCTCGCTGAAATTGATCGCATCTTCACGGCGAATCAGCCCGGCGTTGTTGACCAGAATGTCGATGTGACCGAATTCCGCCACCGCGCGATCCAGCAGTTCAGGAATGGCATCGATTTTACGCAGGTCGGCGGTCAGGCTCAGGAAGCGGCGGCCCAGGGCCGTCACGCGCTCGAGGGTTTCCGTCGGTTCAACGATATTAATTCCGACGATATCGCAGCCCGCTTCCGCCAGGCCTAACGCCATCCCCTGACCCAGCCCGGTGTCACACCCGGAAACCACCGCCACTTTCCCCTGCAGAGAGAATGCATCCAGAATCATGTTTATTCCTTACTCTTTCAGAGCCTGTCACTCACAGGCAGGTTTATGCGTCACTGCCCGCGACTAGCGCAGATCGCTGACCGCAACATGGTCCATATCATCAAAGACCTGGTTTTCACCCACCATTCCCCAGATAAAGGTGTAGGCTTTTGTCCCTACGCCGGAGTGAATAGACCAGCTCGGCGAAATCACCGCCTGCTCGTTATGCATCACGATATGGCGCGTTTCCTGCGGCTGTCCCATCATGTGGAACACGCAGGCGTCCTCATCCATGTTGAAGTAGAAGTAGACTTCCATGCGGCGCTCGTGGGTATGGCACGGCATGGTATTCCACAGGTTGCCCGGCGCAAGTTCGGTCAACCCCATGCTGAGCTGGCAGGTCTCCAGCACGTCCGGCACGAAGTATTTATTGATGGTGCGGCGGTTGCTGGTGAGGTTGTCGCCCAGCGTCACGGGCGCGACGTCTGCCGGGGTCACTTTTTTGGTTGGACAGGTGGCGTGGGCCGGCGCGCAGTTGTAGTAGAATTTCGCAGGCCTGCTGGCGTCGATGCTGGCAAAGACCACGTCTTTCGCCCCTTTACCCACGTACAGCGCCTCGCGATGGCCAATCTCATAGCACCGTCCGTCTACGGTGATGGTGCCCGGCCCGCCGATGTTAATCACCCCCAGCTCGCGACGTTCGAGGAAATAATTCACGCCCAGCTGTTTACCGACCTCGCTGCCCACGGAGACGGTTTTCGTGACGGGCATAATGCCGCCCACAATAATGCGGTCGATATGGCTGTAAACCATGGTGTACCTGTCAGCCTCGAATATCTGCTCGACTAAAAATGCCTTGCGCAGCCCCTGGGTATCCAGCGTTTTGGCGTGCGCGCTGTGGATGCTTTCTCTGACGTCCACGGTAACCTCCAGATGTGGTCATGCCCGAAGGCGGGAAGTAAAACGAAACAGCGTTCCGTTTTACATGATGAGCACATACTATCGGCATAGAGTGGGCTTTTCAATTATATTTAAAACAACGTTTCATTTTTATTTTTGTTTATCGCGGAATTGATGCCCGGATCACGCTAAAACCGTCGGGAGATAAAGATCACGATAAAAAAAACCTCCCGGAGGAGGTCTTTTTTTAATGAGGAAAAATTAGCGTTCAATGGCCAGCGCCACCCCTTGTCCGCCGCCTATACAGAGCGTGGCAATCCCTTTGCGGGCGTTGCGCTTCCTCATTTCGTGGACCAGCGAAACCAGGATCCGGCAGCCGGACGCCCCGATCGGGTGCCCCAGTGCGATCGCCCCACCGTTTACGTTGACCCGCAGCGGATCCCACTCCAGCATTTTTCCGACAGAGATCGCCTGCGCGGCATAGGCTTCGTTCACTTCGATCAGATCCACATCAGAAAGCTGCCACCCCGCACGCTCCAGACAGCGACGGGTCGCATAGACCGGCGCGATCCCCATTAACGCAGGATCAACGCCCACGCTGGCGAATGCCTTAATGCGGGCCAGCACGGGGAGATCGAGTTCAAGGGCTTTGCTTTCGCTCATCATCATCACGGCCGCGGCGCCGTCGTTAATGGAAGAGGCATTTCCCGCCGTGACCGAGCCCTGCATTTCAAACGCAGGATTCAGCCTCGCCAGCCCTTCAGCGCTGGCGTCGGTGCGCGGCTGCTCATCGGTATCCACGACGATAACCTCGCCCCCCTGACGCTGCGTGCTGACCGGGACAATTTCGTCGCGAAAACGGCCGGAATCAATCGCCGCACGCGCTTTTTGTTGCGAGCTTAACGCATAGGCATCCTGCACCTCACGGCTGATGCCGTACTCGCGCGCCAGGTTTTCCGCCGTTACGCCCATATGATAATCGTTGAAGGCATCCCACAGCCCGTCATGCACCAGGCTGTCGAGCAGCTGACTGTTACCCAGCTGTGCGCCGGTACGGCTGTCGGTCAGGACGTGCGGCGCGCGGCTCATATTCTCCTGCCCGCCCGCAATGATTACGTCCGCCTCACCACACTGAATGGCCTGCGTCGCGAGATGCAGCGCTTTTAATCCTGAACCACAGACGTCGTTGATAGTGATAGCGGAGACGGTATTGGGCAGTCCGCCCTTCAGCGCCGCCTGTCGCGCAGGGTTTTGCCCGGCACCGGCCGTGAGGACCTGTCCCAGAATCACCTCATCAACTTCATGTGCTGCGATCCCGCTACGTTCTACCAGCGCTTTCACCACCACGCTGCCCAGGTCAACCGCCGAGTGACGCGCGAGCGCTCCCTGAAAACAGCCGATAGCTGTACGCAACGCACCCACTATTACGACATCTTTCATCACGACCTCTGTGTTAAATGACATGACGATAGTAGAGGATTGTTACTGGCAATTATCTTAATTGTTTAAAAATAGTGAGTTTAATCACAAGGATCAGCGTGCATCCTGCAGATACTGCCGCAGCCAGCTTCCGGCAACGCCGGGAGGGGATCGTTTATTCCACAGCAGATCGATGCCAATCGCCCGCGGCCAGCCGGGAACATTGAGCTGTACCAGGGATTTCGCGGCGGCAAATTCCTCCACCAGCGCGCACGGCAAGACGCACCAGCCAAATCCCTGTACCGCCATACTCAAGAGTAACAGGTAATTCGGGGCTGACCAGACGGGCCCGCGCGCGATCTCCGCCTCACGCTCAAGATAGGTGCTCAGCCGCAGCTCCCTCCAGCCGTGCAGCTCGTCACGCTGAACGTCATCCTGCCCGGCCAGCGGATGCGTGGTCGCGACATAGATCGCCATGCGGGTCTGCATCGGCAGCCGGATGGCGCCGATATCCGTAGGATAACCGTCTCGCGCTTCGGTGAGGCCAATCTGCGCGCGCTCCTTTTGCAGCAGATCGATCACGTCCTCCTCCTCGCCAATCAGACATTCGAATTCCGTATGGGGAAAGCGCGCGTCAAACTGCTTCATCATCTCTTCCAGCACGTCCGGGTTGAGGGTATCGGAAAGGACAAACGTCAGACGCGCCTCCGTTTGCGCCGTGAGCGACACCGCCAGCTCATCCAGCCGCGTGCTGGCGGCGAGAATAGCCTGCACGTAGCCCAGCACCTGTTCCCCCTGGGCCGTTAACACCGGCTGGCGGGCCGAACGGTCAAACAGCTCAAATCCCAGATCGGCTTCAAGGTTGGCAATGGACGTGCTGACCGTCGACTGGCTTTTACGCAGCCGGCGTGCGGCCGCAGAGAAAGAGCCTGCTGCAACGGTCTCGACAAACGCGGTCAGGGCTTCGGGTGAATAGCGCATAACCTATCTACTTTTACGATGGATACTATCTTTAATATATCAGCTTTAGCGATAAAAATAGGCCACATCAACGCCCATACTGGCGAATTAACGAGGTCTATCGCTATGCAACATCAGGATGCACTCCAACGTAAACTGCCGGAGCGGATCTTTCATGCTGTCTGTTTTGAAGGGATTGCGACGGCGATCCTCGCCCCTACCGCGGCGTGGTTGATGCAGCGTTCCGTGGTGGAAATGGGTGGGTTGACCATTATTCTGGCCACCACCGCCATGCTGTGGAACATTATTTATAACGTCGGCTTCGACCGTTTCTGGCCTGTTCAGCGCGTCAAACGTACGGCAAAAGTGCGTGCGCTGCATGCGCTGGGGTTCGAATGCGGCTTTATTGTGATTGGCGTGGCGATTGTCGCCGCCGTGCTGGGCGTCACTCTGCTGCAGGCATTCACACTGGAAATAGGTTTCTTCCTGTTCTTCCTGCCGTACACCATGTTCTATAACTGGGCGTACGATAATCTGCGTGAGAAATTTCTTAAGCGCCGCCAGCAACGACGCGCCCTGGCAGGCTGAACCGCCTCTGGCCGGACGCCCGTTCCGGCCCGACGTCGTCGAAGCAACTGCGCTCTTAAGGCATAACTATGGTAAATTGCACGCCATTCTGATGGTTTGATAGTTGATACGTTGCTCTAATGTCGAAAATTTGGTCAAAAGATGAGACTCTCTGGAGTTTCGCTCTCTACGGCACGGCCGTGGGCGCAGGAACGCTCTTCCTGCCCATTCAGCTGGGCTCCGCAGGCGCAATCGTCCTGTTTATTACCGCCCTCGTGGCCTACCCCTTAACCTACTGGCCGCACAAAGCGCTGGCGCAATTTATCCTGTCGTCGAAAACGAAAGGCAACGAAGGGATCACCGGCGCCGTTTCGCACTATTACGGCAGGAAGATCGGCAACCTGATCACCACGCTCTATTTCATCGCCTTCTTTGTGGTGGTGCAGATTTATGCGGTGGCCATCACCAACTCGTTAACCGAGCAGCTGGCAAAACACCTGACGGTAGACACCACCGTTCGCGTGCTGGTTAGCCTGGGCGTGGTGCTGGTCCTGAATCTGATCTTCCTGATGGGACGGCATATCACGATAAAAGTGATGGGCTTCCTGGTGTTTCCGCTGATCGCCTATTTCCTGTTTGTCTCGCTCTACCTGATCGGCAGCTGGCAACCCTCGCTGCTGACCAGCCAGATGGCCGTCGATCGCCATACGCTGCACCAGGTCTGGATTTCGATTCCGGTGATGGTGTTTGCGTTCAGCCACACGCCGATTATCTCGACGTTTGCCGTTGACCGCCGCGAGAAGTTCGGGGACGAGGCCATGGCTAAATGCAAGAAAATCATGAAGGTGGCATACCTGATTATCTGCCTGAGCGTGCTGTTCTTTGTCTTCAGCTGCCTGCTCTCTATTCCGCCGTCGTACATTGTGGCCGCCAAAGAGGAAGGGGTGACGATCCTGTCCGCGCTGTCGATGATGCCCTCTTCACCGGCGTGGCTGGGGATTTCCGGGATTGTCGTGGCGATTATTGCGATGTCGAAATCGTTTCTCGGCACCTATTTTGGGGTGATTGAAGGGGCGACGGAGATCGTGAAGTCGTCGCTGAACCAGGTGGGCGTGAAAAAGAGCCGCGCCTTTAACCGCGCGATTTCCATCATGGGGGTGTCGTTAATCACCTTTGCCGTCTGCTGCATTAACCCGAACGCCATTTCGATGATTTACGCCATCAGCGGCCCGCTTATCGCCATGATCCTGTTTATCATGCCGACGCTGTCGACGTATCTGATCCCCTCCCTGAAACAGTACCGTTCCATAGGCAACCTGCTGACGCTGATTGTCGGGGTGCTGTGCGTGTCGGTGATGTTTGTCGGCTAATTCCCTTTCCTGCCCGGCGCGCTGCCGGGCAGGCCATTCAACCCCGGCCTCCTGCTTACAGCGGAAAAGGCCTGTCCTGCACCACCGTTTTCATGACAAGCGTTGAGCGAAGATGCTGCACGCCGGGCATAGCGGAGAGCTTCTCGTCGTAGAGCTTCTGGAAAGCGGAAAGGTCGCGGGTCACGACGTGCATCAGATAATCAGGATCGCCAAACAGGCGCTGGGCCAGCACGATCTGCGGGATCTCTTCCACCGCCTCTTCAAACGCGCTGACCGCCTTGCGGTCACCCTCTTTCAGCGTCGCGAACACTATCGCCAGGAAGTTAAACCCCATTTTGGCGGGGTCGAGGCTGGCACGGTATCCCGTTATGGCCCCGCTTTGCTCCAGCGCCCGCACGCGACGATGGCACGGCGAAAGGCTCAGATTCACCCGCTCAGCCAGTTCGGTAAGCGACAGGCGGCCGTCAGACTGCAGCTCAGCAAGAATTTTTCTATCGATGCTATCCATGTGGAAGATTTTCTCATTTTCAGCGTGTTATGAGCATAACATTGAAAGCCTATTTCGCAGTGTTAGCGATATTCTTTTTCGCAACGTATAACGCACTGCGTGAGTATTTCAGGACGATGGAAATGAGTATTGTGGCCGGCTTTTGGGTGGTTTCGTTTCTGCTCATCATGACCCCGGGGGCCGACTGGGCCTACGCTATTAGCGCCGGAATCAACGGCCGCCGCGTGGTCCCGGCGGTGATGGGGCTGATGTCCGGGCATCTGCTAGCCACATTGATTGTGGTGGCAGGCGTGGGGGTATTGATTGCTCAACATCCGCTGGCGTTAGCCGGGCTGACCGTGGCGGGAGCCCTTTATCTCCTGTGGCTTGGCATAACGTTATTGCGTCACCCGGCCGCACCGGAAAAGGCCATCCAGCATGCGGGTAACTGGACGCAGTGGGCGTTGAAAGGACTCTGCATTAGCGGCCTTAACCCGAAGGTTTTTTTGCTGTTCCTGGCCCTGCTTCCGCAGTTTACAGACCCAACCGGAAGCTGGTCGATAGCGATGCAGATGTCTGCGCTTGGGATGATGCACCTTATCACCTGTACCCTGGTCTATCTGCTGGTGGGGTATGGTTCGAAAGCGGTGCTGGCGACCCGGCCACGGGCGGCCCGTCTGGTGAGCAGGGCATCGGGAGGGTTGATGGTGCTGATCGCGATGGTATTGCTGCTTGAGCAGGTGAGATAAAAAAACACCGGCCATCGCCGGTGTGAGTTACGCCCGAATGTCGTCATATTCCCGCGTTTTATCAAACTCATGTTTCGCAAACGGGCACAGCGGGATAATTTTGCGATTCTCACCGCGCATCTTCTCCACCACTTTCGCCACCAGCTGTTTACCGACGCCCTGCCCTTTCAGGCTCTCATCCACATCGGTATGCTCAATGATGCTCAGGTGCTCGCCGGTCGGCACGAAGACAATCTCCGCGACCTGGTTGCTGTTCGCATCATTCACGTAAAACTTGTTATGGCCTTCCAGAATATCCATGGTTCCTCGCTTATTTTTGGCGATACTTGAGCGCACCGCTCGGGCAGGTATCAATCACGCGTACAACCGTTTCAACGTCCACTTCATCGGGAATGATCCACGGCTTACGTTTCAGATTAAACAGCTTTGCGCTGCCACGCACGCAGTTACCGGAGTGTTTGCAGATCCCGGTGTTGAAGTAGACGTCAATTTTCTCGCCGGTATAGGCCCGGTAACCCGCATCCAGTAGCTCTTTATCCATGACATTGCCTCTGTAATTATTATCGTGCTGAATGAAGAATAGCCTGACAGGATCCTGATGGCTATAACGCCGAAAACGAAAAGCCAGGTCACAACTCTTTTCTTGCCAGATTGCGTCCGCTATTTGCCCATGTCAGGCTCGGGAAATGTCACTTTTACATAACATCCGCAGGTTGAATGAAACGCAGACTCTCATTTCAGGTAAAGCTGTTTTTAGCGCTGGTGTGCTTCTCCTGCCTGCTGTTAGTTCTGCTGGGAACGATCCTGTTTCATTTTATTGACCGGCAGCTCCATCACGATCTCGGCCAGCGCGCCCGGGTGCAGGCCAGCCAGATCGCGCTGATGCCGGGTCTGGCGGCCATGGTCGCGGCCAGAGATATTCCGGGGATAGCCCGGTTAATTCAGCCGCTGCGCGCCCAAAGCGATGCCAGCTACATTGTGATTGGCGATACCGAGGAACAGCACCTTTATCATTCGGAATCCCCGGAACGCATAAATTTACCGATGATCGGCGGGGATAATGCGGAGGTATTACAGGGCAAAACCATTATTTCCGTGCGCCAGGGGGGGATTGGGGTTTCACTGCGCAGCAAAGCGCCGATCTTTAACGCGCAGCACCAGGTGATTGGTATTGTCTCGGTCGGCTATCTGACCTCCTATATTGCCAATATTAATGCCCGCATTCTCTGGCAGTCCGGGCTGTACGGCGCGGGGCTTCTGCTGCTGCTGTTTATGTTCTCCTGGCTGTTTACCCGCAATCTCAAAAAACAGATGTTCCGACTGGAGCCGAAAGATATCGCTCAGTTGGTTTTGCAGCAGCGCGCGCTATTAGAAGCCATGTATGAGGGGGTATTTGCCGTCAATGATGAGAAGCAGCTGATTTTAATTAACCGCGCCGCACGAGAAATGCTGGATATCCGGCAAAGTGAAAAAGCGCTTATCGGCAAACCGCTGGAAGACGTTCTGCAGACGTCGCCGGGCTTTTTATCCCAGCGCTACGCCTCGGTGAGCAGCGGTAGCCACGACCAGATTGCCGTGCTGAACCAGCGGGAGGTAATCGTCAACCGCGTCGCGATTGAGGTCGAACCCGGCGTTGAAAGCGGCTGGGTATACAGCTTTCGCGACAAAAATGACATCAACACCCTCAGCAGCCAGCTCAGTCAGATCAAGCGCTATGCGGATAACCTGCGCATTATGCGCCACGAGCAGCTGAACTGGACCGCCACGCTGGTGGGCTTGCTGCAGATGAAACACTATGACGAGGCGATTCGCTATATTCAGGTGCAGTCCGAAGGCGCGCAGCGCGTGCTGGACTTTGTCTCCGCCCGTTTTTCCTCTCCCGCGCTGTGCGGGCTGCTGCTCGGAAAATACGTCAGCGCCCGCGAAAAAGGCATCGAACTGCTGTTTGATCCCGCCTGCCAGCTCACCCGCATGCCAGTCACGCTCAACGAAACGGAGCTGATGTCTATTATTGGTAACCTGCTGGATAACGCGGTGGACGCGACCCTTAAGGCCCCGGTCCCCGCGCCGGTGGAACTCTACATTTCTGACCGTAACCAGGAGCTGCTGATCGAGGTGGCCGACCGGGGCTGCGGGGTGGAGGATGCGATGAAGCCGCATATTTTCCGCCAGGGATTCAGCAGCAAGCCGGAACGTGAAAACGACATTGTGGGTACCGAGCACGGTATTGGCCTGTATCTGGTGGCAGGATATATCGACAAGGCTGGCGGCAGCATTGAGATTGCCGACAACACGCCACAAGGGACCATTTTTTCTGTGTTTATTCCGAATGGGCTAAAGCATGACCCGAGCACTTGATGTTGTGATCGTTGAAGATGAGCCGCACCTGGCAGAGCTGCATCGCGAGTATATCGAGCAGAATTTTCATTTGCGCGTGGTGGGCATCGCCGCGTCGATTGAGCAGGCATGCAGCCTGATTCGTCAGCATCAGCCGCGGCTTATCCTGCTGGACAACTATCTCCCGGACGGTAAAGGCGTGGAGCTCATCGATAACCCGCTGCTGAAAAGCTACGAATGCTCGGTGATCTTCATCACCGCCGCCAGCGATATGCAGACCTGCAGCCACGCCATGCGCAGCGGCGCGTTTGACTACCTCATCAAGCCCGTCTTTTTCCAGCGCCTGCACGCCTCGCTGGAGCGTTTTATGCGCTTCATCCACACCGTACAGCAGGTGAAGGTGGTCGACCAGCATGCGCTGGATCGCCTGTTTCATCTGCCTGCCGCGGAAGCCTCCGTAACGCCATCCACAAAGGGCATTGAACCCCAGACGCTGGAGCGGATAAAACGCCTGTTCGCCGAGCATCCCGACAGCGCGATGTCGGTTGAAGAGGTGGTGGAAAACGTGGGGATCAGCAAAACCACGGGGCGTCGCTACCTCGAATACTGCGTGGAGAGTGGGTTAATCAGCATTGAAATGCTGTACGGCAATATTGGTCATCCTCGCCGGTTATACCGCAAAGCCCCCGATAAACCGTAATCCGCAACCGTTCGTTGGCTAACGTTCGCGGATTTTATGGTGTTAATTGCTGAAACGACGGCGACAATCACACTTCGGAATCATTGCCCTCGCCTCCCTATTGTCGGAGGCGCGCTTTACGCTATGTTGACAATTAGTTCCTCAAATGTAACTAAAAGGTTAACTATAATGTCGAACACGTTCCGAATTTCTCTGCTTACCGCTACCGTACTGTTCTCTGCTTCTGCACTGTCTGCCCTGCCGCAGGGTTATCCTGCTGAGTATCAAAAAGTGGTTGATGCCGCCACGAAAGAGGGCAAGGTTGTCATCTATTCCACCACCGACATCAAAGCTGCCGGCCCGCTGATCCAGGGCTTCGAAAAAACCTACCCGGGCATTAAAGTCGAATACAACGACATGAACAGCACCGAGCTGTACAACCGTTTCATCAGCGAACAGGCTTCCGGCGGCGTGAGCGGCGACGTGGTCTGGAGCTCCTCGATGGACACGGGCCTGAAGCTCGCCACCGACTACGCCATGGAGTACAAATCTCCGGAGCAAAGCCAGCTGCCGAAATGGGCGGTCTGGAAAGATAAGGCCTACGGCACCACCTATGAGCCGGTGGTCTTCATCTACAACAAGCGTCTGATCCCGGCTGGCGACGTGCCGGACTCTCACGCCGCGCTGGCGAAGCTGATTGCCAGCCAGACGGACAAATTCAAGAACAAAGTCACCACCTACGACATCGAAAAATCGGGTCTGGGCTTTATGCTCTCGGTGCAGGATCACAACGCCGATCCGAACTACTTTAAGACCCTGGCCGACGTCGCCAAAGGGGGCCTGTCGGTGCAGTCGTCTACCGGCACCATGATGGAGCGCGTCTCCTCCGGTGAAAACCTGATTGGCTTCAACATCCTCGGTTCCTACGCGGAAGCGCGTGCGAAGAACGATCCGTCACTCGGCATCTCCTATCCGAAGGATTACACCCTGGTGCTGTCGCGCGTGTCGTTCATCAGCCAGCAATCGCAAAACAGCAATGCCGCGAAGCTGTGGCTGGACTACGTGCTCTCTGAACAAGGGCAAAGCATTCTGGCCAACCAGGCGGACATTCCCTCCATTCGTAACGATATCGAAGGGAAAAATGATATCGACGGCCTGACCAAAATCCTCGGCAACGCGCTGAAGCCGATCCCGGTTGATGAAACGCTGCTGGAATACCTGCAGCCGAAAAAACGCCTCGAGTACATCAAAGAGTGGCGCACCGCCGCCGGTAAATAAGCGTCTGAGCGCGGCGCTGGCCGCCGCGCTCCCTTATCGACTGAGTTCGTTTTTCTGGGCTGCAACACCAGGGATACCCCATGAATACATTACGCAGAAAGTGGCAAAGCCTGCCGCGAGGCATCGTCGTGCTGATAACCGCACTGGTTATCTACACGCCGCTGTCGTTTATCGTGATCCAGAGCTTCCTGTCCGCGCCGTTCTTTTCGCCGTCAAAAGAGTGGAGCTTTGAATCATTTGATTTTATTTTCACCGACCCCGATTTTTATAAGGCCCTGAAAAGCGGCTTTATTCTGGCTTTCGGGCTGGTCTTTATCTCTATCCCGCTGGGCGGCGTGCTGGCGTTTCTGATGGTGCGTACCGACCTGCCCGGCCGCCGGCTTATTGAGCCGCTGATCCTGGTCCCGATTTTCGTTTCACCGATGGTGCTGGGCTTCGGCTACGTGGTGGCCGCCGGTCCGGTGGGCTTTCTCTCCCAGTGGGCTGAGGCGCTGATTGGCTTTGTGCCGTGGAACATCTACGACATGTCGAGCATTGTGGTCATTGCCGGCCTGACGCACGTCCCGCACGCCTATCTGTATATCTCGTCAGCGCTGCGCAGCGTGGGCTCCGACGTGGAAGAAGCCGCGCGCACCGCGGGCGCGTCGCCCTGGCAGGTGATGACCTCCGTCAGCCTGCCGATGGTGCGCCCGTCTATTCTGTACGCCACCGTGCTGCTGTTCTTCCTCGGGCTGGAAGTGTTCGGCCTGATGCTGGTCCTCGGCGATCCGGAAGGCAACATGGTGCTGGCGACCTATCTTTATAAGCTGACGAACAAGATGGGTACCCCATCCTATAACCTGATGGCGGCGGTTGCCGTGGTGCTGATCTGCATCACCATCCCGCTGGTGATGCTCCAGCGTCGCCTGATGCGCACCGCCAACCGCTTCGTCACCATGAAGGGCAAGGCCTCGCAGGCCCGCGCGCTGCCGCTGGGTAAATGGCGCTGGGTGGCTGGCGCGGTGATTGCCTTCTGGCTCACCGTCACCATTGGCGTTCCATTGCTCGGCGTGGTGCTGCGCGCGTTTATCTCCAACTGGGGCGTGGGCGTTTCGCTGTGGGACGAGCTTTCTCTGAACACCTTCCGCACCATCTGGGCGCAGCCCAACCTGCTGCGCGCCATCGTCAACTCCATGGCGATTGGCGTCATTGGCGGCGCGCTGGCCGTGGTGTGCTACCTGTTTGTCGGCATTGCCATGCACCGCAAGCCGGACAATACCACGCGTTTCCTGGACTACAGCGTGCTGGTACCGCGCGCCGTGCCTGGCCTGCTGGCGGGTCTGGCGTTCCTGTGGGTATTCCTGTTCCTGCCGATGTGGCTGGATAACTCGCTGAAATCCGGCTGGCTTTCCGGGTTTGCCTGGACCGACTGGATGCGTGAAAACGTCATCGTCTGGCTACGCTCGCTGCGCAGCACCATTTTCAGCGTCTGGCTGGCCTATACCGTGGTGTGGATGGCTTACGGGCTGAGGCTTATCTCTTCCACGCTGCTGCAGGTAGGGCCGGAGCTTGAAGAGGCGGCGCGCAGCACCGGGGCGACGCGCGGGCAGATCACCCGCCACGTCACCATCCCGCTCTCCCGCTACGGCCTGATCGGTTCGTGGCTGCTAATGTTCCTGATCTTTGAACGCGAATACTCAACGGGTGTGTACCTGCTTTCACCCGGCACGGAGACCATCGGCTCGATGCTGGTTTCCCTCTGGGCCGCAGGCGCCATTGATATCGTGGCGGCGCTCTCTTTCATTAATATCCTGCTGGTCGTGGTAGGTCTGGGCATTGCCCTTCGTTTCGGAGTGAAAATACATGATTGAATTAGCGGTTGACGATCTGCACTTAACCTACGGCGACAATCCTGTTTTAAAAGGTGTCTCCATGAACCTGAAGCGCGGCGAAGTGGTCTCCCTGTTAGGCCCCTCCGGCAGCGGTAAAACCACCCTTCTCCGCGCCGTCGCGGGTCTGGAAAAACCGACCCAGGGGTCGATTGTGATTGGCAACAATAAAGTTTACGACGGTACGCCGCGCAGCGAGGTCCCGGCGGAAGAGCGTAACCTGGGGCTGGTATTCCAGTCATACGCCCTGTGGCCGCACAAAACCGTGTTTGAGAACGTGGCCTATCCGCTCAAGCTGCGCAAAGTCCCGGCCAAAGAGATCCAGCAGCGCGTGCAGGACGTGCTGGACCAGCTGGGTCTGGGCCATCTTGGCAAACGTCACCCGCATCAGCTCTCCGGTGGGCAGCAGCAGCGCGTGGCGATTGGCCGGGCGCTGGTCTACAACCCGCCGGTGATTTTGCTGGACGAGCCGCTCTCTAACCTCGACGCCAAACTGCGCGAAGAAGCCCGCGTGTTCCTGCGCGAGCTGATTATCAAGCTCGGGCTGTCCGCGTTGATGGTGACGCACGACCAGAACGAAGCGATGTCCATTTCCGACCGCATCCTGCTGCTGAACAACGGCAAAATTGAGCAACAGGGTACGCCGCAGGAGATGTACGGCTCACCGAAAACGCTGTTTACCGCCGAATTTATGGGCAGCAACAATCGCCTGCACGGCAAGGTCACCGACGTGCGCGACGGCAGAGCGCGTATCGAAGGCAAAGGCTGGGTGCTGTGGGGCCAGGCCGGTGAAGGCGTGCAGAGTGGCGCTGACGCCACGGCGGTGATCCGCGTCGAGCGCGTCGCGGTGGTTGAGGGGCCAGGGGAAAATCAGCTTGAGCTACCGCTGCTCACCAGCATGTACCTCGGCGACCGCTGGGAGTACCTGTTCCGCACGGTGGGGGATGATTTTGTGATCCGTGCGTATGGGCATGAGGTTCGGGATCCGCAGCACTGCCATCTTTCGCTGCCGGAGAAGCATGTTTGGGTGTTTCCGAAAGGGTGATGAGTCAATAATTAATCTGCCATGGCCCGGTAGCGATTCGCTTACCGGGTTTACAAAACAAAGAAATGGGCAGATGCCAGGATTGGTGGCGCTAGTTATTATTGTTAATGCATTCCGACTTAAATATTTACCTGCCCCTTCTTTCCATCCCTACGCATAACGGGTTAAGGCTCCATATCAAAATGTTATTACAGAGCATATAAAGAAAATTTATGCATCATATCCAGCATTTTTGAAAATTAATTGAACATGCTCCGTCAGTCCAACAAGATCTTCATAGGCGATTGGGCCAAAATCAGGATAATGGTTTTCAATATACTCGTTAACATCTTCCATACCTTCACTGACTCTGAGATTCTTAACAAATGTAGGCAAAATACGATGATTAACACCAGTACCATACTCTTTCGGATGATGGGTCATACACCACTCAACTTTACCTTTATATGATTGAATCGCATCTTCCAGTAAGGCGATAACTTCTGGAACCTCTTTTTCAAAACGAAAACTGGTATAAGGAGGATACTTAGAGCGATCAATTTTTTCAAAATGGTCATTTATCCATTCATCTTCAATACGGCTCTGATAATGTAACCACTCCAGTTTTCCAAGAGAACCAATGAAGTCCAACAAGATTGTTTCTTTCTTACCTATCGGAAACATTATTTTAACCCCTGTAATTTATCAGAGATCGTAACACTTCCCTGATTTATAGATTTGATATGTTTTTCCCAATCTCCTTTAGGAATTGGTTTTAAGGACACTCTTGGATCGTAAACATACTGACCATCGGTATAAACCTGATGAAATGCTTGTTCATGTACAATTTTTCCATTTTCATACACATTTAAGTTGTACGGAGTCGTCGGCCTTGCTTCAATAATTTTCCCGTGCCCGCCAGCTGCATCGAGAAGTTTAGGTGCGATATCTGAGCAATCCGTACAATCTGTATTGCCTATCCAGGCAATAAACTTAGGTTCGTTCATTTTTTCAATAACACTCTGATTGGCTGGATAACCGGGATTTTCAGGGCGAACATTTTCAAGACCGGGGATCTTCTCGTTCTGATAGAAAAGATCATCCAGTGAAGGAGAATCCGGAACCGGCGTAGTTGTCGTCCAGCCATTATTGTTTGACGCTCCATCACCGTTGGTATTACCAGTATGATTTATCCCTCCGGTTGCTACACTATTCTTCCCTGTGTTGGAGGGCACATTTCCAGTTACAGTCTGGTCTCCACCAGTGTTTGATGGTCCCGGGTTGATGACCTGCGTACCACCAGTACTGGTGATCGTCTTACCTGTCAGGGACTCATAGGCCGCTTTCTGAGCATCATTTAACTGACTGAGCTGGGAAGGATCATTGAGCGAGGCCACATAGATCAGATGCAACTGCTCATCTTGTGACAATGTATCCATTGCTGATGTGGATGCACCAATGCCCAGTAAAGCACCCAGACCACTGGCAACCAGGCGATCACGGCAAGCAGAAATTTTCAGACATCCCTGTGCAGCCAGTTTACCGCCCTGTATAACGACACCCAGCGAGTTATTCTCAACCTCCACCTTCGCCGTTTCCGACGCCGTCGCCGCCATGGAGACACTACCATCCGTCACTGCTGCGCCCGCCAGACCACCTGCGATACTCACGAGGCTACTGACCAGCCGTTTCTCCTCTGCTGCCAGGTCACTGGATTTTTTATCGCCATACAGCGCGCTGACCAGATGGTCGGTCATCGCCGAGGCCGTAATGGCACCCATGGCACCGGCCTTCAGGCCAGCAGCACTGCTCCCGCCACTCAGCTGCGTCAGCGCCGCAGCCACAATACCGTGCAGCGCGGCACGGGCTGTCGGATCTTTCTGCTCCTTGACCAGGGTCGCCAGAAGAGGGGCCGCCCCCGCTGCCGCGCCTGCCTTCAGGTTACCGCCAAGCGCGCCTGCCAGTAAGCCCGCCGCTGCACTGCCCTTAGTCCAGAAGGCACTCCCCGGACCGTACTCGGTATTCTGATATCCGGGCTGCGTCTTCAGGAACGCTTCCTGCTCCTGCGGCGTATCGCCCTGCAGTTTTCCTTCTGACGCCAGCTTCGCGCCCAGCGCCGCATTGGGGGTAAACTTAACGGCTGATTAAACGATCCCGGCACAGTGGCCGGGATCTGTGTCATTTAGACAGTGGTTCAAGGCGAAGAAGATGAGACTTTGCCTTCTCTATAAGCTGTAAAAACTCATCGCATTGAAATTCAAGAATATTACTTTCATCTGGATAAATAATAATATTCACTGATTTCCTGTCTTCTGATAGTGAGATTTCACCCCACTGGACTCGATTAAAAGACAATTCAGCATAAAGATCTTCCCGATCAACTGAACTACCTACGCTATATTCCAACATATGAGACCTCTATTTAGTTGGTGGTTCACGGAAGCCAATTAATCTTGAACCATCAGAATTAAATCGTAATGCTCGTCCATCAGGAGCTGTAGCTTCAACAACAGTAATCCTTTGTTTATTTTCAAAAAACACTCGGGATTCAATCTTAGTATTTGGATTGTTTAATATTTCGTTAGCTATATTCTGAGCTTCCTGATTAAGAACTGACGCTTTTTGACTGGAATAAGAATATGCGGAACCTTCTCTTCCGCCATGCTTTTGTAGTGCTCGTCCGGCATCAGTCAATCCATTTCTGTTAGATGCTGAAGCGGCCTCATTAAGGCGATCTTTTGATGGGGCAGTAGAAGCCCTGTTATTCCGAGCATTCTCCTCATCCTGCGGCTCCCAGCCCCCCGGCGTGCCTGATCCCGCTCCCCCCAGTTCTGCCTTTTCTTCATCCGTCCAATTTGCGCCAGTATTTGGCTGTTCTTTATCATTAGTCAGCGCTTCACCGATTGCTACACCTGCACCAGTGGCGGCAGCAGTCCCGCCTCCTGGCCCAAACCCACCACCTTCCAGCAATGGATTTCTGCATGCCCACGGCTCCTGTGCACACATTGCGCTGTTCAGCGTGTTATTCTCAACAACAACTCTTTCCTGTGCATTCCGGCAGGAACAACACATTTTTCCCTGTTCAGTCAGTGACTTACAGGGTGTTTTTGCTAAGGTACATCTGCTGCTGCAACTTTTTTCGCTGTTAAGCGTTTCAAGGGGTTAAAGGCTGATAAAACGATCCCAGCCATTGAGCTGGGATCGTTTTATCAGTTACTGTTTGTTAAATGCTCGTTTCGCCTCATTTAAATTCGAAGAGTTTGCCCCGCCAGAAAAATCTGGATCAGCCGATTGTACAGGGTCATCTTCCCACCCACATACAGGGCAAATTTCATAACAACCCAGCTCATCAATTGTTTTATTTCCACAGCATGGACAAGGATAAGAGCCATTATTCATCATTGTTTTTTCCAATATTCGAGACCTTTCTCTGGTTTAAACATTGTACGCGGTACACCATTTATATCTTTTGAAGCAAAGACATTAGTCGCAGGATTGTAATACAGCGTGTCTCCGTTAGGGCGAGTTTTAGTTAAGGTACCTTGCGGTGGGGTTGTCATAAAATTATGGGCAGCATCAACATATTGCTTAGCATTCTGATACTCAGGAAATTCTTTCCCATGTTTTGTCCAGTGTCCATAGGCATTACCCACAGGTTTTGCTTTCTTGGTTTCTGTCCAAATCTGAGTATCTTTAGATTTACCACCAATCGGAACAGCCCCAATCCCAAGACCAGCAGTTCCAGGAAGCGGCTTACCATCTTCGTCAAACAACACCCCAGGCCTGGCAATGTTGTAGACTTTTGGGAGGCGGTCGCCGTGCTCTTTCTCAAGCTCTTCCTCATCATGGCCAGGACTCAGCGTGTTATTCTCAACCTCCACCTTCGCCGTTTCCGACGCCGTCGCCGCCATGGAGACACTGCCATCCGTCACTGCTGCGCCCGCCAGACCACCTGCGATACTCACGAGGCTACTGACCAGCCGTTTCTCCTCTGCCGTCAGGTCACTGGATTTTTTATCTCCATACAGCGCGCTGACCAGATGGTCAGTCATCGCCGAGGCCGTAATGGCCCCTATGGCACCAGCCTTCAGGCCATCCGCACTGCTCCCGCCACTCAGCTGCGTCAGCGCCGCAGCCACAATACCGTGCAGCGCGGCACGGGCTGTCGGATCTTTCTGCTCCTTGACCAGGGTCGCCAGCAGAGGGGCCGCCCCCGCTGCCGCACCTGCCTTCAGGTTACCGCCAAGCGCACCTGCCAGTAATCCCGCCGCTGCGCTGCCCTTAGTCCAGAAGGCACTCCCCGGACCGTACTCGGTATTCTGATATCCGGGCTGCGTCTTCAGGAACGCTTCCTGCTCCTGCGGCGTATCGCCCTGCAGTTTTCCTTCTGACGCCAGCTTCGCGCCCAGCACCGCATTGGATTCCCGCGCTTTCTGCTCCGCATACTTGCCGTAAGCATCCAGCGCAGAGGTGGCCAGCGCCGCGCCTTCGCTCTGGACCGCCAGGTTATCCCTGACCTTCTGCACATCACCGTTCACGTCCACGCCGTGGTGGGCGTCAGCCGTATCACGGTTCAGGTCAGCAATATCCTGTTTCTGTCCCGCCGGGTTGCGAATGACAATGCTACCGCCACTCACCGCTGATGAGGTCGTCCCGGTATGGCTCTCTTCTGACTGGCCTGTACCGATGGCCGGTGCCAGGTTGCGGTTTTCACCGTTTCCGCTGCCGCCCGCGCTGCCGGAAAGCGCCACCGTGTAGCCGTTGCCGCTGGTCTGGCTCTCGTTGTGGAGATTACTGAAACCCAGCGTACCGGTGTCGAGGCTATTTTTATCTGCAGACGCCGTGGATGCAATCACCGCGCCGTCAAGCTGGGTATGATTTCCGGTGGTGACGGCAAAGCCGCCCTTGCCTGCGAATATCCCGCTCTGTTCAGCGACGCTCTTACCATTCTGGGTGATATTCTCACCGATGCACTGACGCTACCGGAAAAGGCACCATAACACAGTGGCGGTATGCACAGACTGAGGGACGCGCCTGACGAAGACTGCTTGCTGTCATAACTGGCTGTATCCTGCACGCTGCTGATGGTGAGATCGCGTCCGCTGTTCACCGTAAGCTGTTCATCAGCATGGACAACGCTGTTCGTATTGCGCTGTGACTGGCTGTTTTCCTTACCCTTATACTGTGACGCTCCCAGCTCCACCGAGATGCCGTTTTGTGCACCAATCAGGCTCACACCGACACCAACGCTGAACTGGCTAACGCTGTTTTTACTCTCAGAGAGGGTTGTGTTCTGGGAGGCAGACAACAGAATATCGCGCCCCGCATCCAGCGCCACGTGTTTACCCGCGATCTGTACCCCCATACCGGCAATGTCATTTCCGGCACGGACAGAGACATTCTCACCGGCATTAATGGTGGTGCCCTGCGTGTCGGTACTGTTGTAACGACTGTCCTGAGAGGACGTCTCCGCCGTTAAAGACACTTTAGCCTTGACGAGCGACGAGTCCGACATAGCGCCCTGCGCTGCGGGCAGCCGTCTCTGCGGCTTTAGCAGCCTCAACAGCCCAGCCGCCAGCAGATGCCGTCACACCATACTGGGCGCTGCTGCTGTGGTTTTCACCGTCGCGGGTATCCCGGCTCACCCCCATGAGGTCATTTTCGCCACTGAGTGAGACCGATTTACCGGCACGGATATCCGTACCTGACAGGGAGAGATCGTTACCGGCCTGCGCGACAAGAGTTTGCCGGGTTTTTGGGGAGATTAAGGTCGCACCGGAAAGAGTAATGGTATGAATGGTGAAACAGGGTCCGGAGCCGGAAACAGGCAGCGGTCTGGCGGGCGCAGGGCGAGGAATACTCCGCTCCAGCTCCTCACGCTGTTGCTGGCTCTTTAATAACAGTTCCTCCTGCTGCTGACGCACTGTGTCCCGGTCAGCAGGAGTAAGGGGGGCTGCATGGCTCAGAGAACAAAAATAAAACGAGCAAAAAAAGACGGCTTTGCTGTAATAGCGCATATTAAAGGATAATAGTTTTTGTTTTCCTCAATATGCCAGCTCTGGCGCAATAGGGAATAGTCTCAAAAAGAGGGCTACTATAATTGGTAGTAATATTTGCGTTAAGTTTAAAAAAACCGTTATGACGAAGAGCGTCATATCGGAATTTTTTATTATTGCCTGATTGTTTCTTCTTTCAAAAAATTTTAACCACCCCTTCCAATAGTTAGATATAAACATGAGCTAGCAGCGTAGATTAAATTATCCGTTGCATTCATCGTGCTGCAAATTCTGATGACACCTGATAACTCAGTGCTGAATATGGAGGCATGGGTGATAACTTCGTTGAAGCGATCAAACAACAGCATGACGATACCTGGATGGAAAAGGATAGGCTGGTAAAAAAATAGACAGAGGAGGATAACATCAAGAAAATCTGGAGCGGGCGAAGGGAATCGAACCCTCGTATAGAGCTTGGGAAGCTCTCGTTCTACCATTGAACTACGCCCGCTTTGAGGTGCGTAAGGCATTATAGACCTTACGCACCTTCATACAAGCCTCTTCACAACTAACCGGCGATTAAATAATCACTTAGCACTTCGGTTTGCTGCCGGGCGCAGGAAGATAACGCTGCGGATCGATGGCCGTCGCCTTATAGCGAATCTGGAAGTGCAGCTTCACTGAATCCGTACCGGTACTGCCCATGGTGGCAATCTTCTGCCCGGCTTTGACATTCTGCCCGTTGTTGACCAGCATCGTATCGTTGTGCGCATAGGCCGTGATGTAGTCTTCGCCATGCTTAATCATGATCAGGTTACCGTAGCCGCGCAGCTGGTTACCCACGTAAACCACCTTCCCGGCTCCGGAGGCATAAACCGGCGTACCGCGCGCAGCGGCGATATCAATACCCTTGTTGCCACCTTCAGAGAGTGAGTAAGGGGCGACCACTTTACCGCTGGCAGGCCAAATCCAGCAGCGCTGTCCAACCGGCGGCCATGACGATTGTGGCACCTGATAGGACGGCGTCACTTTGGCGGTTTTGCCTTTCGAAGAGAACTTTTTACCCGAGGACGATCCGCCGCTAACCTTCAGCTGCTGCCCCACCTCGATGGTGTAGGGCGGAGAAAGGTTATTCATCCGCGCCAGATCCTTCACGCTGGTCCCCGTTGCACGCGAAATCCGGTACAGGGTGTCCCCGCGTTTGACGGTGTAGACCGAACCGGAATAGCTTCCCGTATCCGAAGATTTGCTCCCTGAACAGCCCACCAGTAATAGCGTCAGCGTCAGGCAAAAAATAGCGGTAAGGGGTTTTCTCGTCAGGCTTCCTGCAAACAAAACAGATCCTCGGTCAGCGTGAATGGCGCACTATGATAACAGCCAAAACGAACAGGGGTCATTCCCTTTTCCGCTCTACGAGCCAAACCGTTCGTATAAGAATGCAGTATAATGCTTCGGCTGATGGTGCTGAACCACTCGGCAATTTGGCACTGGAGCATCAATGAGTATTCAAGAACACGTTATTTTGGTAAACGACCAGGGAATGGTGATTGGCACTCAGGAAAAATATGCCGCGCACACGTTACATACCCCGCTGCATCTGGCGTTCTCTTCCTGGCTTTTTAACGCAAAAGGCGAATGTCTGATCACCCGACGCGCCTTAAGCAAAAAAGCCTGGCCCGGCGTCTGGACCAACTCCGTGTGCGGCCACCCGCAGTCGGGTGAAGAGACAGTCCAGGCGATAATCCGCCGCTGCCGCTTCGAAGTGGGCGCAGAACTGACCGATATCACCGCCGTCGCCCCTGAATTTCGCTATCGGGAAACCGACCCGTCCGGGATCGTGGAAAACGAAATTTGCCCGGTATTCGCGGCACGCATTACCAATGACGTGACAATAAACGAAGATGAAGTGATGGACTATCAGTGGGTTGAGCTTGATGCGCTATTCCGCGCGCTGGACGCGACGCCCTGGGCCTTTAGCCCGTGGATGGTCATGGAAGCGACGACCGCCCGCGAAAAACTCATAGCCTTCGCGGCGCAATAAAAAAGCCCCTTTCGGGGCTTTTTTTACATCTTAACGTCTTACTTGACCGGGCGCATCGCCGGGAACAGGATCACGTCACGGATGGTGTGGCTGTTGGTGAACAGCATCACCATACGGTCGATACCAATCCCCAGACCCGCCGTTGGTGGCAGACCGTGTTCCAGCGCGGTCACGTAGTCTTCGTCGAAGAACATCGCTTCGTCGTCGCCTGCCGCTTTCGCGTCAACCTGGTCCTGGAAACGCTGAGCCTGGTCTTCCGCATCGTTCAGCTCGCTGAAGCCGTTACCGATTTCACGGCCGCCGATGAAGAATTCGAAGCGGTCAGTGATTTCCGGGTTCTGGTCATTACGACGCGCCAGAGGAGAGACTTCCGCCGGGTATTCGGTGATGAAGGTCGGCTGAATCAGGTGCGCTTCGGCCACTTCTTCGAAGATCTCTGTCACGATACGGCCCAGACCCCAGCTCTTCTCAACCTTGATACCGATGCTTTCCGCGATCGCTTTCGCAGAATCGAAGTTATCCAGATCCGCCATGTTGGTTTCCGGACGGTACTTCTTGATCGCTTCGCGCATGGTCAGTTTTTCGAACGGCTTGCCGAAGTCGAAGACTTCTTCACCGTAAGGGACCTGCGTGGTGCCCAGAATATCCTGCGCAAGGGTACGGAACAGAGATTCGGTCAGCTCGATCAGATCTTTGTAATCCGCATACGCCATGTAGAGTTCCATCATGGTGAACTCTGGGTTATGACGAACGGAGATCCCTTCGTTACGGAAGTTACGGTTGATCTCGAACACGCGGTCAAAACCACCAACCACCAGACGCTTCAGGTACAGTTCCGGCGCGATACGCAGGTACATGTCCAGGTCCAGGGCGTTGTGATGGGTGATGAACGGACGCGCAGACGCGCCGCCAGGGATCACCTGCATCATCGGGGTTTCCACTTCCATAAAGTCGCGGTTGACCATGAACTGGCGGATACCGGCCATGATCTGGGAGCGAATTTTAAAGGTCTTGCGGGATTCATCGTTAGAGATGAGATCCAGGTAGCGCTGACGATAGCGCGCTTCCTGATCCTGCAGGCCGTGGAATTTGTCCGGCAGCGGGCGCAGGGCTTTGGTCAGCAGACGCAGCTCGGTGCAGTGGATAGAAAGTTCACCGGTCTTGGTTTTGAACAGTTTACCTTTCGCGCCCAGGATATCGCCCAGGTCCCACTTCTTGAACTGCTCGTTGTAGATGCCTTCCGGAAGATCGTCACGGGAAACGTACAGCTGAATGCGGCCGCCAACGTCCTGCAGGGTCACGAAGGAGGCTTTACCCATGATACGACGGGTCATCATGCGGCCTGCAACGGCCACTTCAACGTTCAGCGCTTCCAGCTCTTCGTTCTCTTTAGCATCGAAGTCAGCGTGCAGTTGGTCTGAGGTGTGGTCACGACGAAAATCGTTCGGGAACGGCACGCCCTGCTCGCGCAGCGCTGCCAGCTTCTCGCGGCGGGTTTTCAGTTCGTTGTTAAGATCGACTACCGCGTCAGCGCCCTGTGCTTGTTGTTCAGACATGTTGGTTCCTCATAACCCTGCTTTCAAACTTGCTTCGATAAATTGGTCCAGGCTGCCGTCCAGCACCGCCTGCGTGTTGCGGGTTTCAACCCCGGTACGCAGGTCTTTGATGCGGGAGTCATCAAGGACGTAAGAACGGATCTGGCTGCCCCAGCCGATGTCAGACTTGTTGTCTTCCATCGCCTGTTTCTCAGCATTTTTCTTCTGCATCTCCAGCTCATAAAGCTTCGCTTTCATCTGCTTCATGGCCTGGTCTTTGTTCTTATGCTGGGAACGGTCATTCTGGCATTGCGTGACCAGCCCGGTTGGAATGTGGGTAATACGCACCGCCGATTCCGTACGGTTAACGTGCTGACCACCCGCGCCGGATGCGCGATACACGTCGATACGCAGGTCCGCCGGGTTAATTTCGATATCGATATCTTCATCAACTTCCGGGTAAACGAACGCGGAGCTGAAGGAGGTATGACGACGGCCGCCGGAGTCAAACGGGCTCTTACGCACCAGGCGGTGAACGCCGGTTTCAGTGCGCAGCCAGCCGTAGGCGTAATCACCGATGATCTTGATGGTGACGGATTTAATACCGGCCACTTCACCTTCAGACTCTTCGATAATTTCGGTTTTGAAGCCGCGCGCTTCGGCCCAGCGCAGATACATACGCATCAGCATGCTGGCCCAGTCCTGCGCTTCGGTACCACCAGAACCTGCCTGAATATCAAGATAGCAGTCAGCGCTGTCGTATTCGCCGGAGAACATGCGACGGAATTCAAGCTGCGCCAGCTTCTCTTCCAGCACGTCGAGTTCTGCCACGGCTTCGTTAAAGGTCTCTTCGTCGTCGGCTTCGACGGCCAGCTCCAGCAAACCGGAAACATCTTCCAGCCCCTGGGCCATTTGATCCAGCGTATCTACGATAGCTTCGAGAGAGGAACGCTCTTTACCCAGCGCCTGTGCGCGTTCAGGTTCGTTCCAGACGTCCGGCTGTTCCAGCTCGGCGTTTACTTCTTCAAGACGCTCTTTCTTGGCATCGTAGTCAAAGATACCCCCTAAGAACGTCAGAGCGCTCCGTGAGGTCCTGAATACGGTTTTTTACCGGATTAATTTCAAACATGGTCTGTTTTCTTTTATGGACTTGTCAAAATGCGGTGATAAGAGCGGGATTGTACCGAATCCACGCCCTTTTTTATAGAGATTACTGCCGCTAAATTGGCCAGATATTGTCGATGATGATCTGAAGGGTGCGGTTGCCGCGAAACTCGTTGATGTCCAGTTTGTACGCCAGCTCGACCTCGCGCACGCCGTTGTCCGGCCATACCGCCGTGTCAACGTTAAAGGCAATGCCGTCCAGCAGCGGGCCGCCGCCGACCGGCTCAACCATCACCTTCAGATGACGTTCGCCGACGATGCGCTGCTGCAGCAGGCGGAAACGGCCATCGAACAGCGGCTCCGGGAACATCTGCCCCCATGGACCGGCATCGCGGAGCATTTGCGCCACGTCCATCGTCATCTCAAGCGGTGAGAGCTCGCCGTCGGACACCACTTCCCCCTGCAGCAGGGCCGGGTCAATCCAGTCGGTGACCAGCTCGCCGAACAGGCGCTGAAACTCGTCGAATTTCGCCTCTTCCAGCGACAGGCCTGCCGCCATCGCATGGCCGCCGAACTTGATCATCAGGCCCGGATACAGCGTATCGAGACGCTCCAGCGCGTCGCGCATGTGCAGACCCTGAATCGAGCGGCCAGAGCCTTTCAGCGTGCCGTCGCCCGCGGGGGCGAACGCAATCACCGGGCGGTGGAAGCGCTCTTTAATGCGCGACGCCAGAATGCCGACCACGCCCTGATGCCACTCGGGATGGTACATCGCCAGGCCGCCCGGCAGCGTGTCGCCGCTGCGCTCCAGTTTTTCGCACAGGGTCAGCGCTTCGGCCTGCATTCCCTGCTCAATCTCTTTACGGGTCTGGTTCAGGGCGTCCAGCTCGTTGGCCAGCACGCGCGCCTCACCGAGGTTGTCGCACAGCAGCAGCGCGACGCCAACGGACATATCGTCCAGTCTTCCGGCCGCGTTCAGGCGCGGCCCGAGCGCAAAGCCCAAATCGCTTGCCGCCAGCTTGAGCGGGTCGCGGTTGGCAATTTCCAGCAGCGCCTTGATCCCCGGACGGCACTTGCCCGCCCGGATACGGCTCAAGCCCTGCCAGGTCAAAATACGGTTATTGGTATCGAGCGGCACCACGTCAGCGACGGTACCCAGCGCCACCAGATCGAGATATTCGGCCAGGTTCGGTGCGGCAATACCGCGGGAGTCGAACCAGCCCTTGTCGCGTAACAGGGTACGCAGCGCCAGCATCAGATAAAACGCCACGCCTACGCCCGCGAGGGATTTCGACGGAAAATCACAGTCGCGCAGATTGGGGTTAATAATCGCGTCGGCGGCAGGCAGCGTTTCACCGGGGAGATGGTGATCGGTAACCAGCACCGGGATCCCCAGCGCGTGGGCATGATCGACCCCCGCATGGGAAGAGATCCCGTTATCGACGGTCATGATCATCTGCGCACCGCGGGCGTGGGCCTGATCGACCACTTCCGGGCTGAGTCCGTAGCCGTCCTCAAAACGGTTCGGCACCAGATACGTGACGTTATCGCAGCCCAGCGCGCGCAGGCTGAGCACGCTCAGCGCGGTGCTGGTTGCGCCGTCGGCATCGAAATCCCCTACTACCACAATACGCGTGTTCTCACGCAGGGCGTTGTAGAGCATTTCAGTGGCTTTTTCGATGCCGTTCAGCTGCTGCCAGGGCAGCATCCCTTTTACGCTACGTTCAAGATCCTCAGCACGACGCACGCCGCGGCTGGCGTAGAGGCGCTTCAGCAGCGGCGGGAGATCGTCCGGCAAATCAATCGGTTCAACCGCCTCGCGGCGGCGCAATTTTATCGGGGCTTTCACGCGGATTATTTACCACTAACCTGTTTCTGGTGCGCGTCGAGGAACTCTTTCATCTCTTTTGGTCCCTGATAGCCCGGAACGACGTACCCGTTGCTCAGGACAATCGCTGGCGTACCGCTCACGCCAAACTGCACGCCCAGCGCGTAGTGGTTAGCGATATCAATGTCGCAGGAGGCCGGCTTAACGCCTTTGCCGTTCATCGCGTCGTCAAACGCTTTGTTGCGGTCTTTTGCACACCAGATCGCCTTCATATCCTGCTCCGGCTGGCTCTGCACGCCCGCGCGCGGGAAAGCCAGGTAACGCACGGTAATACCCAGCGCGTTGTAGTCTTTCATCTCTTCATGCAGCTTGTGGCAGTAGCCGCAGGTGATATCGGTGAAGACGGTAATAACGTGTTTTTCCTGCGCCGCCTTATAGACGATCATCTCTTTCTCGAGCGCGTTCAGGTTTTTCATCAGCAGCTGGTTGGTCACGTTGACCGGCTGCGCGCCGCTCACGTCGTACATCGGCCCCTGAATAATGTGTTTGCCGTCTTCGGTGACGTACAGCACGCCGCTGTTGGTCAGTACCGTTTTCATCCCGGCGACCGGTGCTGGCTGAATATCGCTGCCGGTGACGCCAAGCTTAGCGAGCGACTGTTTGATAGCGGCGTCGTCAGCATGGGCGAAACCGGTGAATGAGGCTGCCAGCAGGGTGAACAGCGCGAAACTCTTTTTCATAGTTGATCCTGTTACAATTCGTCGGCACTCACGCACGAGGGTGGTGCTGTTGGTGTAGCTGCCGCAGGCGTTCCGTCGCGACATGGGTGTAAATTTGCGTCGTGGAAAGATCGCTATGTCCCAGCAGCATCTGCACCACGCGTAAATCCGCGCCGTGGTTGAGCAGATGCGTCGCGAAGGCATGACGCAATACGTGCGGCGAAAGCTTTTCACTGTCGATACCGGCCAGTGTGGCGTAATGCTTAATGCGATGCCAGAACGTTTGCCGCGTCATCTGCTGTGCGCGCTGGCTCGGAAACAGAACGTCGATAGACGCGCCGTTGAGCAGCCACGGGCGACCGTGCTCCAGATACGTTTCCAGCCAGTAAACCGCCTCTTCGCCCAGCGGAACCAGCCTTTCCTTGTTTCCTTTACCGATGACGCGCACCACGCCCTGACGCAGGCTGATGTCGCTCATCGTCAGGCCAACCAGCTCCGAAACGCGCAGGCCGGTAGCATACAATAGCTCAAGCATGGCTTTATCGCGTAACTCCAGCGGCAGGTCAACAGCCGGTGACTGTAATAATCTCTCAACTTGTGCTTCGCTGAGATCTTTCGGCAGCCGCTGCGGGAGCTTAGGGGATGCCAGCCGCGCGCTGGGATCGTCTTCGCGGATCTTCTCACGGTAGAGATGCTGGAACAGCCGACGCATGGCGCTGAGCAAGCGTGCAGAGCTGGTGGCTTTGTATCCCCCTTCTACACGTTCACCGAGCAGCGCCTGCAGGTCGTCGCTTTGCGCGCTCGCCAGCGAGAGCTGCCGACGGGCCAGCCACTCCACCAGCATGGTAAGATCGCGCCGGTAGGCGCTGAGCGTATTCTCGGCCAGATTTTTTTCCAGCCACAGCGCGTCGAGAAACTGTTCAACGAGTGCGAGATCCTTTTCCACATCAGCCCCTTTGATTCTGCAGTCAGGCCATTATGCCTGATTGTGACCGGTTTCTGGTACACTACGCGCAAAGTCAAAGCATGAATTGAGATAAGTTACGCGATGAATATTGGTCTGTTCTATGGTTCCAGCACCTGCTACACCGAAATGGCGGCAGAGAAAATTCGCGACATCATTGGCCCGGAACTGGTGACGTTGCATAACCTGAAAGATGACGCGGTCGCGCTGATGGAACAGTACGATGTGCTGATCCTGGGCATCCCAACCTGGGATTTTGGTGAGATACAGGAAGACTGGGAAGCCATCTGGGATCAACTCGATTCAGTCAATCTCGACGGCAAGATCATTGCCATGTACGGCATGGGAGATCAGCTGGGTTACGGGGAATGGTTCCTGGACGCGCTCGGCATGCTGCACGACAAGCTGGCGCCGAAAGGGGTGTCGTTCATCGGCTACTGGCCAACCGAAGGTTACGAGTTCACCAGTAAAAAACCGATTATTGCCGACGGCGAGCTGTTTGTTGGGCTCGCGCTGGATGAAACCAACCAGTACGATCTTAGCGATGAACGTCTGCAAACCTGGTGCGAGCAGATCCTGGGCGAAATGGCAGAAAAGTTTAGCTAACGCGTATTACCCCTGCGTCGTCTGCTGCAACAGCATCCGGCGCAGGTCTCGCCACTCGGCAGCATCCATACTGTCAGCCGCCAGCCAAAGATGCTGGCAACGCCCGCCGTCCACCTTGCGTAGCCGTAACATCATGCCGCAGTTGAGCATCCAGGGCATACCGAGAATATCCCACTCTTTTCCCTGCCAGCGCAGGCGGGAATCCATCAGTAACTTGATCTCTCCCTGACGGGCATTAATGCGACGCTGGCTGCGTACGCTGTCAAAAACGACAAACGAAAGTAGCAGCAGCCACAGCGGCGTATAGCTCAGCGGCCACGGCATCAGTAACACAATGGCCGCAACCAGGCCGTGGAGCAATAAAGACATCCACTGCGAGCGCCACGAGACGCGAAGATCAGATTGCCACAGGACCACGTTCCCGATTCCGTGTTTGAATTAATTGCACCATCCGTTGCAACTCGGTGTCGGCGGGTTTGCCGTGGTTCATCAGCCAGTTGAATAAATCCGGATCGTCAGACTCAAGCAGGCGAACAAACAGACGCTTATCGTCGTCGCTTAAGGTGTCATACTCATATTCGAAGAAAGGCATGATGGAAATATCAAGTTCACGCATGCCGCGACGGCACGCCCAGTGAATACGGGCCTTGTTGTTAATATCCATGTTCAGTTTCCTGCATTACGTTTGGCACAGTCGGTACCCCATTCGGTGTTCTTTATTTCTCTACGGGGACACAAGCTAGTGTAACGTGTTTTTGACCGTTTCATTACTGGAATATTGCGATCAACGAGCAGGCTTCCAGAATAATCCCTACAAAGACAGCGGATTACACTATTTTGCGTGGCGCTACGCAGAACCGGTTTATGGCACAAATGGCCTGTTGAAAGCGCTTGCATTGCCTGCAGGCTCTTTTACCATTAGGCATTATCAAAGCGTTAAGCAATTCAGGATATCGTTATGGCCTTTACACCATTTTCTCCTCGCCAGCCCGCCGCCTCTGCGCGTCTGCCGCTGACGCTTATTTCTCTTGATGACTGGGCGCTGGCAACGCTCACCGGTGCCGACGCCGAAAAATATCTGCAGGGCCAGGTGACCGCCGACGTCAGCCAGATGACCGAACACCAGCACCTGCTGGCCGCCCATTGCGACCCAAAAGGCAAAATGTGGAGCAACCTGCGTCTGTTCCGCCGTCAGGACGGCTTTGCCTTTATTGAGCGCCGCAGCCTGCGAGACGCCCAGCTCAAAGAACTGAAAAAATACGCGGTCTTTTCCAAAGTCACCATTGCCGCAGACGACGAACATGTCCTGCTGGGTGTGGCCGGCTTCCAGGCGCGTGCGGCGCTGAAAAACCTGTTCAGCGAACTGCCGGATGCCGAAAAGCCGCTCGTCAGCGAAGGCGCCACCTCAATCCTGTGGTTTGAACATCCGGCGGAGCGTTTCCTGTTAGTCACGGATGCGGCAACTGCCGAACGCGTGACCGAAGCGCTGCGCGGCGAAGCGCAGCTTAACAACAGCCAGCAGTGGCTGGCGCTGAACATCGAAGCGGGTCTGCCGATCATTGACGCTGCAAACAGCGCGCAGTTTATTCCTCAGGCAACGAACTTACAGGCGCTGGGCGGCATCAGCTTTAAAAAAGGCTGCTACACCGGCCAGGAGATGGTCGCGCGTGCGAAATTCCGCGGGGCAAACAAACGCGCGCTGTGGACGCTGGCGGGACATGCCAGCCGCGTCCCTGAAGCGGGTGAAGATTTAGAGCTGAAGATGGGTGAAAACTGGCGCCGTACCGGCACCGTATTAGCCGCCGTACAGCTGGATGATGGACGTCTTCTGGTGCAGGCCGTTATGAACAACGACATGGAAGCGGACAGCGTGTTCCGCGTGCGTGACGATGTGAACACGCTGAGCATCGAGCCGCTGCCGTATTCTCTGGAAGAGTGATGCTGTATCGCCCGGTGGCGCTGCGCTTACCGGGCCTACTTATCCCGTAGGTCGGGTAAGGCGAAGCCGCCACCCGACGAAAAACTACACCTGCCCCACGTACAAATAAATCGCCAAAAAGTGGCACACGCTGCCGCCCAGCACGAAGCCGTGCCAGATGGCATGGTTGTAGGGAATGCGCTTGCAGACGTAGAAAATGACGCCGAGCGAATACACCACGCCGCCTAAGGCCAGAAGCGTCACGCCCCCAATCGACAGTTTGATTGCCAGCTGGTACACCACGATCAGCGACAGCCAGCCCATGGTCAGATAGGTGACCAGCGACAGCACCTTAAACCGGTGCGCGATGGTGAGCTTAAACAGGATCCCGAGCAGCGCCAGGCTCCAGATAACGATCATCAGCCCGCGCGACAGCGGTGAGTTGAGCCCCACCAGCAGAAACGGCGTGTAGGTACCTGCAATGAGAAGGTAGATAGCGCAGTGGTCAAATTTCTTGAGCCACATCTTGGCCCGCTGATGCGGGATCGCGTGATACAGCGTCGAGGCCAGAAACAGCAGGATCATGCTCCCGCCATAGAGGCTGTAGCTGGTAATCGCCATCGCGCTGGCATTGGCGTCTACCGCCTGCACCAGCAATAACACTAAACCGACAATCCCAAACACCAGGCCAATGCCGTGGCTGATGCTGTTGGCTATTTCCTCAGCCAGCGAATATCCCTGTGCGATTAATGGTCTACTCACCATACAAAACTCCGGGAAAACAAAAGATGATTATTCATCGCATCACTATGCTAACTGAGAATGATTCCAGTGAACACCTGTTAGCTAAAATAATTTCACATCAGAATTTATGACTATAAATCATAGGCATAAATAAATTTTTCACCTAACATTTGTTCACATTAAAATTTAACCATTAAAAATCAAGAGCATAAAAATGGATCCTGTCGTCAGGCCCCATGTTATGATGAATACATCAGGTCTGAATAAGAGTTATGCCACTGTGAGTATGTTCACCCACTCCGCCATTGCCAGTCTCAATAACCTGGAGATGATGGTTTACAACTATGTCATTAAAAACCGTGACAAAGTCATGTACATGACCATCCGCGAGCTGGCGGATGCGGCGGGTGTCTCGACGACCACTATCCTGCGCTTTTGCCGCAAGCTTAACTGCGAAGGCTACTCGGAGTTTCGCGTTCGCTTTAAGCTTTATCTTGAACAAAACGAGCCCCAGCAGGCGAATTTCGGCACCAGCGAAATAATCAGCTTCTTTAAAAGCGTAAATAATGAAGAGTTCGACGCGTTATTAGATAGTGCGGTCGATATTATTTTATCGTCGGAACGCATTATATTTGTCGGCGCAGGAACGTCAGGCTCGCTGGCAAAATATGGCGCACGTTTCTTTTCTAATATCGGAAAATTCAGTAACCATATTGATGACCCTTATTTCCCGGTCACCAATGACATGGCGAAAAATGCGCTGGCGATTGTGCTCTCCGTCTCGGGTGAGACCGAGGAGATCCTGCGCTTCGCCAGCCAGTTTAGCCTGCATCACTGCAAGGTGCTTTCCATTACCAGCCACGAGCACTCGCGCCTCGCAAAACTGGCGGACTTTAATCTCTCCTGGCACGTTCCCCAGACGCGTATTGCAGGCGTCTACGATATCACCACGCAAATTCCCGTTATCTATATTCTGGAATCTCTCGGCCGTAAGCTGGCGAAGAAACTTGCAGAATAAAACATCCTGTTTTTTTGATGTGACAAATCACATTATGCCCAATTTGTTATATCGTGACATTTAATTTCGCTTTGCTAGACTCGATGCCAATAAGCCATTTATTGAGAATAGCAGCGATGAAAAAATTGACCTTACCAAAAGATTTTTTATGGGGTGGCGCGGTTGCCGCTCACCAGGTTGAAGGCGGCTGGAACAAAGGCGGCAAAGGGCCAAGCATTTGCGACGTATTAACCGGCGGCGCACACGGCGTGCCACGCGAAATCACGCAGGACGTGGTGCCGGGAAAATACTATCCCAACCATGAGGCGATTGATTTCCACGGCCATTACAAGGAAGACATCAAGCTGTTTGCCGAGATGGGCTTCAAGTGTTTCCGCACCTCTATTGCCTGGACGCGTATCTTCCCGAACGGTGACGAAACGCAGCCAAACGAAGAAGGGCTTAAGTTCTACGACGACATGTTCGATGAGCTGCTGAAATACAACATCGAACCGGTGATCACCCTCTCCCACTTCGAAATGCCGCTGCACCTGGTGAAGGAGTACGGCAGCTGGACCAACCGTAAAGTGGTCGATTTCTTTGTGCGCTTCGCGGAAGTGGTCTTCGAGCGCTACAAAAACAAGGTCAAATACTGGATGACCTTCAACGAAATCAACAACCAGCGCAACTGGCGCGCCCCGCTGTTCGGCTACTGCTGCTCGGGCGTGGTCTATACGGAACATGAAAATCCGGAAGAGACCATGTACCAGGTCCTGCACCACCAGTTTGTGGCCAGCGCCCTGGCGGTGAAAGCCGCGCGCCGCATCAACCCGGAGATGAAAGTCGGCTGCATGCTGGCGATGGTGGCGCTCTATCCGTTCTCCTGCAAACCGGAAGACGTGATGTTCGCCCAGGAGTCCATGCGCGAGCGCTACGTCTTTACCGACGTCCAGCTGCGCGGCTACTACCCGTCCTACGTGCTGAACGAATGGGAGCGTCGTGGCTTCTCCATCAAAATGGAAGCGGGTGACGAGCAGATCCTGCGCGAAGGCACCTGCGACTACCTGGGCTTCAGCTACTACATGACCAACGCGGTGAAGGCGGAAGGCGGCACCGGCGATGCCATTTCCGGTTTCGAAGGCAGCGTGCCGAACCCGCACGTGAAGGCCTCCGACTGGGGCTGGCAGATTGACCCGGTGGGCCTGCGCTATTCTCTGTGCGAACTGTACGAGCGTTACCAGAAGCCGCTGTTTATCGTTGAAAACGGCTTCGGTGCCTACGACAAGGTGGAAGAAGACGGCAGCATCAACGATGACTATCGCATCGACTACCTGCGTGCCCACGTGGAGGAGATGATCAAAGCCGTCACCCACGATGGCGTCGATCTGATGGGCTATACGCCATGGGGCTGTATCGACTGCGTGTCGTTCACCACCGGCCAGTACAGCAAGCGCTACGGCTTTATCTACGTGAACAAGCACGACGACGGCACGGGCGACATGTCGCGTTCCCGCAAGAAGAGCTTCGAGTGGTATAAAGGCGTGATTGCCAGCAACGGCGAGGCGCTGTGATTTTTTGCCCGGTGGCACTGCGCTTACCGGGCCTACACGAATAGGAGGCCGGGCCGCCACCCGGCTTATTTCCCGCCCGCTAACTCAATAAAACTCCCCGTCACGTACGACGCCTTTTCGCTCAGCAGCCAGACAATCGCCTGGGCGACCTCTTCCGGCTGGCCGCCGCGCTGCATCGGCAGTAACGCTTTCACGCGGTCCACTCGCCCCGGTTCTCCGCCCGAAGCATGAATATCGGTATAGATCAGGCCCGGACGGACGCAGTTGACGCGAATGCCCTGCGCCGCCACCTCCAGCGACAGCCCCGTTGTCAGCGAATCCACCGCCCCCTTGGACGCGGCGTAATCCACATATTCCCCCGGCGCGCCCAGGCGCGACGCTGCGGAAGAGACATTCACTATCGCCCCGCCCTTGCCGCCATGTTTGAAGGACATGCGTTTTACCGCTTCCCGGCAGCAGAGGAAGTAGCCCGTGACGTTGGTCGCCAGGACGCGGTTAATGCGCTCGGCGGAGAGATTCTCAATGGTGGATTGCTCAAACAGAATCCCCGCATTATTGACCAGCGCGGTCAGCGGCTCGCCTTCACGATCGAGGCTGTCAAACATCGCCAGCACCTGAGCTTCATCACTGATGTCTGCCCGAACGGCAAAGGCTTTACCGCCCGCCTCAACAATCTGGTTGATCACGTCCGTTGCGGCCTTAATGTTGTGATGATAGTTCACCGCCACGGTGTAGCCTTCGCGGGCCAGCTGCAGCGCAGTGGCCTTCCCAATGCCCCGGCTGGCGCCGGTCACAAGTGCAATGCCCATTTTCTTCTCCCAATAAAAAAGCCGGGTGGCGGCTTCGCCTTACCCGGCCTACGTTACTACATCAGCAATGTTACTGGTATTCGCTCATCGGCACGCAGGAGCAGAACAGGTTACGGTCGCCGTAGACATCATCAAGACGCTTCACGGTCGGCCAGTATTTGTTCGCCACGCCTGCCGGGAAGACGGCCAGCTCGCGGGAATAGCCGTGGTTCCACTCGGCCACCAGCTCGTGCTGGGTGTGCGGAGCGTTGACCAGCGGGTTATCTTCCAGCGTCCACTCGCCGTCCTGCACGCGGTCAATTTCCATGCGGATGGCCAGCATCGCGTCGATAAAGCGGTCCAGCTCGGCTTTACTTTCGGACTCTGTTGGCTCCACCATCAGCGTGCCCGCAACCGGGAACGACATGGTAGGCGCGTGGAAGCCGTAGTCGATCAGGCGTTTGGCAATATCCAGCTCGCTAATGCCGGTCTGCTCTTTCAGCGGACGAATATCGAGGATGCACTCGTGCGCCACGCGACCGTCGCGGCCGGTATAGAGCACCGGGAAGGCAGACTTCAGGCGGGTCGCAATGTAGTTGGCGTTCAGAATAGCCACCTGGCTCGCCTGCTTCAGCCCTTCCGCGCCCATCATGCGGATGTACATCCAGCTGATTGGCAGGATAGAGGCGCTACCGAACGGTGCCGCAGAGACCGCGCCCTGACGGGTCAGCATGCCTTCGATCTGCACAACGCTGTGGCCTGGGACAAACGGTGCCAGGTGCGCCTTCACGCCGATTGGGCCCATGCCCGGGCCGCCACCGCCGTGCGGGATGCAGAAGGTTTTGTGCAGGTTAAGGTGCGACACGTCCGCACCGATAAAGCCCGGAGAGGTAATGCCCACCTGCGCGTTCATGTTCGCGCCGTCGAGGTATACCTGACCGCCGAACTGGTGCACCACTTCGCACACTTCACGGATGGTCTCTTCATACACGCCGTGGGTGGACGGATAGGTCACCATGATGCAGGAGAGCTTGTCGCCCGCCTGTTCGGCTTTCGCGCGCAGGTCAGCCAGGTCGATGTTGCCGTTCTTATCGCACGCGACCACCACGACTTCCATGCCCGCCATCTGGGCTGAGGCCGGGTTGGTGCCGTGGGCGGAGCTTGGAATCAGGCAGATATCGCGATGGCCTTCGTTACGGCTTTCGTGATAGTGACGGATCGCCAGCAGGCCGGCATATTCACCCTGCGCGCCGGAGTTCGGCTGCATGCAGAGCGCGTCGTAACCGGTCAGCTTCACCAGCCAGTCGGAAAGCTGGTTAATCATCACGTGATAACCTTCCGCCTGCTCCGGCGGGCAGAACGGGTGCAGCTCGGAGAATTCAGGCCAGGTGATCGGGATCATCTCTGCTGCAGCATTCAGCTTCATGGTGCAGGATCCCAGCGGGATCATCGCCTGGTTCAGCGCCAGATCCTTGCGCTCCAGAGAGTGCATGTAACGCATCATCTCGGTCTCGCTGTGGTAGCGATTGAAGACCGGGTGCGTCAGGATGGCGTCGTTACGCAGCATGCTGTCCTGAATGGAGCGGCTGTCGAGCGCAACTTCTTTGTCGAGCGCATCAATGTCCAGACCGTGCGCGTCACCCAGCAGCACGCTGAACAGATTCAGGATATCGTCGCGGGTGGTGCTTTCATCCAGCGTAATGCCGACGGCGTTGTGGATGTCGCTGCGCAGGTTGATCTTTGCCGCGTCCGCGCGGGCCAGCACGGCGGCTTTGTCCGCCACGTCCACGCACAGGGTATCGAAGTAGTGGGCATGGCGCAGCTTAAGACCTTTTTGCTGCAGGCCGCAGGCCAGGATATCGGCCAGGCGGTGAATGCGGCTGGCAATGCGTTTCAGGCCTGCCGGGCCGTGGAACACGGCGTACAGGCTGGCGATGTTAGCCAGCAGCACCTGTGAGGTACAGATGTTGGAGTTCGCTTTCTCGCGGCGGATATGCTGCTCGCGGGTCTGCATCGCCATGCGCAGCGCGGTATTACCGGCAGCGTCTTTGGAGACGCCGATAATACGGCCAGGCATGGAACGTTTGAATTCATCTTTCGCGCCGAAGAACGCCGCGTGCGGGCCGCCGTAGCCCATCGGTACGCCGAAGCGCTGTGCTGAGCCGAATACGATATCCGCGCCCTGTTTGCCCGGGGCCGTCAGCAGCACCAGCGCCATAAAATCGGCGGCAACGCTGACAACCACCTTGCGGGATTTCAGCTCGGCAATCAGCGTGCCGTAGTCGTGCACTTCGCCGGTGGTGCCCACCTGCTGCAGCAGCACGCCGAAGACGTCCTGGTGATCCAGCACTTTGTCAGCGTCATCGACGATCACGTCAAAGCCGAAGGTTTCCGCACGGGTGCGCACCACGTCCAGCGTCTGCGGATGCACATCCGCCGCCACGAAGAAGCGGTTGGCATTTTTCAGTTTGCTCACGCGCTTCGCCATCGCCATCGCTTCGGCGGCGGCGGTCGCTTCATCCAGCAGAGACGCAGAGGCGATATCCATACCGGTCAGATCCAGCGTTACCTGCTGGAAGTTCAGCAGCGCTTCCAGACGACCCTGGGACACTTCTGGCTGATACGGCGTATAGGCGGTGTACCAACCCGGGTTTTCCAGCATGTTGCGCAGGATCACCGGCGGCAACTGCACGTTGGTGTAGCCCATGCCAATGTAAGACTTATAGCGCTTGTTCAGGCCGGCGATAGCCTTCAGCTCCGCCAGCGCGGCGAACTCCGTGGTGGCTTCCCCCACCTGAGGCGGCGTGGCAAGATGGATGTCTTTTGGCACAATCTGGCCGATCAGTGCGTTTAATGAATCCGCGCCAACCGTCTTCAGCATCTCCTGCTGTTGCTGAGCATCCGGCCCAATGTGACGTTCAATGAAGGCGCCACGGTTTTCAAGCTGGCTTAAAGTCTGTGTCATGAGCGATGGTTCCTGAAACGTGCAGTGAATCGTAGTTATCTGTAACGCTGTTGCCCGGTGGCGCTAACGCTTACCGGGCCTACGTTGATCTCCAGGCCGGATAAGCGCAGCGCCATCCGGCACAACGTTATTCGTCTTCCAGTAGTGCTTCGTATGCGGTCGCATCCAACAGCGCGGCAACCTGGGATTCGTCGCTGGCTTTGATCTTGAAGATCCAGCCTCCTTCATAAGGCTCGCTGTTGACCAGCTCAGGGGAGTCGCTCAGCGCGTCGTTGACCGCAACAATCTCACCGCTTACCGGTGCGTAGATGTCTGATGCCGCTTTTACGGACTCCGCCACGGCGCAGTCGTCGCCCGCGCTCACGGTCGTGCCCACGTCAGGCAGGTCAACAAACACCATGTCGCCCAGCAGCTCTTGCGCGTGCTCGGTGATCCCGACGGTGTAAGTGCCGTCCGCCTCTTTACGCAGCCACTCGTGTTCTTTGCTGTATTTCAGTTCTGCTGGCACATTGCTCATTGAAGTTCTCCTGATAAAAATAGTTAGGCGACCGGCTTACCGGCGCGAACAAAAATCGGTTTGGTCACGTTGACCGGCATTTCGCGGTTGCGGATTTGCACCACCGCCGTTTCGCCAATGCCTGCCGGCACGCGTGCCAGTGCAATACTGTAGCCCAGCGTCGGTGAGAAGGTTCCGCTGGTGATCACGCCTTCGCGAGGATTGCCGTCAGCATCGGTAAAACGTACAGGCAGCTCGCCGCGCAGCACGCCTTTTTCCTTCATCACCAGGCCAACCAGCTGTTCAGTGCCCTTCTCGCGCTGCATCTCCAGCGCTTCACGGCCAATAAAGTCACGGTCAGCCGGTTCCCACGCGATGGTCCAGCCCATGTTGGCGACCAGCGGAGAGACGCCTTCGTCCATCTCCTGACCGTAGAGGTTCATGCCCGCTTCCAGACGCAGCGTATCGCGCGCGCCCAGGCCCGCAGGCTTCACGCCCGCCTCCACCAGCGCACGCCAGAAATCAGCGGCCTTTTCGTTCGGCATCGCAATTTCGTAGCCCGCTTCACCGGTGTAGCCGGTGGTGGCGATAAACAGATCCCCCGCCTGCACGCCGAAGAACGGCTTCATGCCTTCGGTGGCTTTACGTTGCTCATCGTTGAACAGAGACGCGGCTTTCGCCTGCGCGTTAGGCCCCTGCACGGCGATCAGCGACAGGTCATCACGGACGGTGATGTCGATGGCATACGGTTCGGCGTGTTGGGTGATCCAGGAGAGGTCTTTTTCGCGGGTGGCGGAGTTTACAACGAGGCGGAAGAAATCTTCGGTGAAGTAGTAGACGATAAGGTCATCAATCACGCCGCCCGAGGCATTCAGCATGCCGGTATAGAGCGCTTTACCCGGCGTCTTCAGTTTGGCGACGTCGTTTGCCAGCAGATAACGCAAAAACTCCCGGGTGCGGCTACCGCGCAGATCGACAATCGTCATGTGGGACACGTCGAACATACCGGCATCGGTGCGCACCGCGTGGTGCTCATCAATCTGCGAGCCGTAGTGCAGCGGCATCATCCAGCCATGGAAGTCCACCATGCGGGCGCCGCATAACACGTGTTGTTCGTACAAAGGAGTCTGTTGAGCCATCTTGTCCTCGTTGAAAAATTCACCGTGAAACCCGGTATCGGCCCCGCGTTCGGGCACCGACGCAAACGTTCTCTTTTACCAGAACTTACCACCGAAAACGGCGGTTAACCATAAGGCAAAACAGGTCATCACATTAGCTTATGACCAAAAAACGCTGAAAAGCCTACAGAGTTATCCACTAGAAAAATGCGATTAACCCCGCACAAAATTAACAATGATCTAACAGGATTTAGCACATGGTGATATTTCGTGCGGAAAAACGGGCCGAATTTCCGTAACGAGAAAAACACGACATTAGATTATCTAATGCGAAAAATGACGTGAAATTAGAATATTTCAAACGAGGGAATTTCCCCGGCGCAGAGGCCGGGAAAAGAAAGTGTGACAGGAGTCTACATTAACGCAGCCAGTCCGGGAGGTCGTTAAGACCCATCGCCTGACGGAGGAGTTGGGGTTTAACACCCGGAAGGGTGTCAGCAAGCTTAAGGCCGATGTCGCGCAGCAATTTCTTCGCCGGATTTGACCCGGCAAACAGCTCGCGGAAGCCCTGCATACCCGCCAGCATCATTGCCGCGCTGTGCTTGCGGCTGCGCTCGTAGCGACGCAGGTAGAGATACTGGCCGATATCTTTGCCTTCACGATGCAGGCGACGCAGCTCCTCAACCAGCTCCGCCGCGTCCATAAAGCCGAGGTTAACGCCCTGTCCGGCCAGCGGATGAATGGTATGCGCCGCATCCCCCACCAGCGCCAGACGGTGCGCCGCAAACTGACGCGCGTAGCGGCCGGTTAACGGGAACACCTGACGCTCGCTTTCAAGCGTGCACAGGCCAAGGCGGTTATCAAAGGCCACGCACAGCGCCTGGTTAAAGGCCTCCGGCGTCGCCTCATGCATCTGCTGGGCTTTTTCCGGCACCAGGGACCAGACAATTGAGCACAGGTGCGGATCGGCAAGCGGCAGGAACGCCAGTATGCCATCGTTGTGGAAAATCTGGCGCGCGACGCCGCCGTGCGGCTCTTCGGTACGGATCGTCGCGACCAGAGCATGATGGCGGTAATCCCAGTACGTCAGCGGGATATCGGCTTTATTACGCAGCCAGGAGTTGGCACCGTCAGCACCGACCACCAGACGCGCGGTCAGCATGTCGCCACTCTGCAGGGTGATAAACGCCTCGTTTTCGCCCCACGCCACCTGCTGGATCTGCGCAGGCGCAATCAGCGTCACGTCGCTGCACTGCTGTGCTTTCTGCCACAGCGCGTGGTGGATCACCGCGTTTTCAACGATGTGCCCCAGATGGCTATAGCCCATGCTTTCATCATCAAAAGCAATATGACCAAAGCTGTCTTTATCCCACACTTCCATGCCGTGATAGCAGCTGGCACGGTGTGCCACAATATCTGACCAGACGCCAAGGTGCGTCAGCAGCTTTTCGCTGGCCGCATTGATCGCCGAGACGCGGAGTTCAGGCGGCGCATCCGATGCAACGGGCTGAGGCTGCTTTTGCTCCAGCACCGCCACGCGCAGGCCGCTGCCCTGTAATCCGCAGGCCAATGCCAGTCCAACCATTCCGCCACCAACGATGGCGACATCAACATTTTGCACGGTGATAACTCCTTAACGCGCGACCCAACCCAGGGTCCGCTGCGCCAGCACGTCACGTGCCGGAATGAATAATTCCATCGCCATCAGCCCAAGGTTGCGACCCGCAACCAGCGGTGCCCAACGATTGGCAAAAAGATGGACCAGACCATCGGTCACACCGATGGTGGCCTCTTTATCCGCCTGTCGGCGCTTCTGGTAATGACTCAGCACCGAATACGCCCCACAGTCTTTTTGCTCGCCCCACGCCTGCGCCAGAGATTCGGCCAGGCTCATGACATCGCGTAAGCCAAGGTTGAAACCTTGCCCCGCGATGGGGTGCAGCGTCTGCGCAGCGTTACCGACAAGCGCCAGACGATGGGAGACAGACTGAGACGCCGTGGTCAGCGAAAGCGGGTAGACCGTCCGCTTGCCGGCATGGGTAATACGCCCCAGCCGCCAGCCAAAGGCTTTCTGCAGCTCGGTACAAAAACGTTCGTCGGACCAGGCCTTAACCTCTTCCGCCTTATCCTGCGGGTGACACCAGACCAGGGAACAGCGCCCGTCCGACATCGGCAGCATCGCCAGCGGGCCATGCTGCGTAAAGCGCTCAAAGGCCCTGCCGTTGTGGTCAGCTGCGGTAGAGACGTTCGCAATGACCGCCACCTGCCCGTAAGGCTGCTGGCGCCACTCCACGCCGCACTGGGTACCGAGCGACGAGCGCGAACCGTCCGCAGCGACCAGAAGCTGGCCTTCAAGGACGGTGCCGTTTTCCAGCGTCACGCTGACCGACGCTTCGCTTCGGCTCACGCTGGCCACGCGCGCGGGGCAATGCAGCGTGACGCCCGGCGCGTCCTGGAGCAGGCGGAACAGACGCAATCCGACGTCGTGCAGCTCAACAACCTGACCCAGGGCATCAATCCGGTAATCCTGCGCGTCCAGCGTGACAAAGCCTGCATGGCCGCGATCGCTGACGTGAACGGTCCCGATCGCCGTAGCACGGTCGGCAATCGCCTGCCAGATCCCAATGCGGGAAAGCTGCTGGCAGGTGCCCTGCGCCAGCGCAATGGCGCGGGCATCAAAACCGGGGTGGTTCGACGCCTCTGGCGCAACGGCTTCTACCAGGTGCACCGGAAGCTGGCCCTGCGTCATATGCGAAATGGCCAGCGCCAGCGTGGCCCCGGTCATGCCGCCGCCCACGATAATCACGCTCATGCGCGTGCCGCTGCCATCAGCGCCTCGATATCGTCAGCGTTTTTCACGACGCTGGCGGTCAGGTTTTCGTTACCGGTTTCGGTAATCACGATATCGTCTTCAATACGAATGCCAATCCCGCGGTATTCTTCTGGCACGTCGGCATCCGGCGCGATGTACAGGCCCGGCTCGACGGTCAGCACCATGCCCGGTTCAAGCACGCGCGAGCGTTCAGGGCCGTACGCGCCCACGTCGTGCACGTCCAGCCCCAGCCAGTGGCTCAGGCCGTGCATGAAATACGGTCGGTGCGCATTTTCAGCAATCAGGGTGTCGACATCCCCTTTCAGGATCCCGAGCCTGACCAGACCGGTAATCATGATGCGCACCACTTCGCCGGTCACTTCCTGCATGGAAGTCCCCGGACGATACAGTTTGAGCGCTGTCTCAAGGGATTCGAGAACAATGTCGTAAATCGCGCGCTGTGCTGGCGAGAATTTACCGTTCACCGGGAAGGTACGGGTGATGTCCCCCGCATAACCCTGATATTCGCAACCGGCGTCAATCAGCACCAGATCGCCGTCGCGCAGCGCACTTTCGTTTTCGGTGTAGTGCAGAATGCAGCCGTTTTCGCCGCCGCCGACAATGGTGTTGTAGGAGGGATAGCGCGCGCCGTGGCGGTTAAATTCGTGGTGAATTTCGCCTTCCAGCTGGTATTCGAACATCCCGGGACGGCATTTCTCCATGGCGCGGGTGTGTGCCAGCGCGCTGATTTCGCCCGCGCGGCGCATCACATTTAGCTCTTCCTCAGACTTGAACAGGCGCATCTCATGCACCACCGGACGCCAGTCCGACAGCGTGGCCGGTGCGGACAGGTTCTGGCGCGAGCCTTTGCGCAGCTTATCCAGCGCGGTGAAGACAATCTCATCGGCGTAGGCATATTCGCCCTGCGCGTGATAGAGCACGTCGAGGCCGTTAAGCAGCTGGTAGAGCTGCTGGTTGATTTCGCTAAACGCCAGCGCACGGTCAACGCCCAGCTTCGCCGGCGCGGCCTCCTGGCCCAGGCGGCGGCCAAACCAGATTTCGGCCGTCAGGTCGCGCACGCGGTTGAAAATCACGCTGTGGTTGTGGGTGTCATTGCTTTTAATCAGCACCAGTACCGCTTCCGGCTCGTTAAAGCCGGTGAAGTACCAGAAATCGCTGCTCTGGCGATAGGGATATTCGCTGTCAGCGCTGCGCGTCACTTCAGGCGCAGCAAAAATTAGCGCGGCGCTGCCCGGCTGCATTTTCGCCAGCAGCGCCTGACGGCGGCGCGAATACTCTTGACTCGAGATAACCATGACACCCTCCTGTGCGTTATTTTTCTTAATGTAAGGTTGGCTTACGAACTTCCGGTGCGGTCGGCTGTGAGCGCGTAAAGTTGTCGTGGCACAGCAGTGCCGCCACGCGCACGTACTCGATGATCTCTTCGAGAGACATTTCCAGCTCTTCCTGGTCTTCGTCTTCATCGTAGCCAAGCTGGGCAATGTTGCGCAGGTCGTCGATCGCTTCACCCGCTTCGCCGGTCACTTTATCCAGTTTAGGCTGCGTGACGCCCAGCCCCAGCAGATAGTGGTTTACCCAGCCGGCCAGCGCATCGGCGCGATCGAACACGCTGACGTCGTCGCCGTCAGGCAGATAAAGCTGAAAAAGGAAGCCATCGTCTTCCAGCGAATCGCTGATGGCGGCGTGCATTTTACGCAGCGCTTCCGCCAGCTCGTGACCAAACGCCAGCCCTTCATTCGTGAGGTCGTGGATCAGCGGCTGCCAGGAGCTGTCGCTGTTTCCGCCGCACAGCATGCCACTGATCAGACCGTGCATTTCGGCAGGGGTTAAACCGACTCCCTGCTGGTTCAGTAACTGGTTTAAATCCTTGTAACCAGGCATTTCGTTCTGTATAGACATGCGCATTCGTCATCATTGGGGGGAAGTTTCATGATATGCTACCACTTTGGACCCTGGTGATACCAGAAAAGGGCTTGTATCTTCACATCAGGGTAGCTATAGTGTCGCCCCTTCGCAGCCCCCGGGGCAGTAAGCGAAGGCAGCGCAGTCAATCAGCAGGAAGGTGGCATGTCTGCACAACCCGTCGATCTCCAGATTTTTGGCCGTTCACTGCGAGTGAATTGTCCGCCTGAACAAAGGGATGCTTTGAATCAGGCTGCGGACGATTTGAATCAGCGGTTGCAAGATCTAAAAGAACGCACTAGAGTCACAAATACTGAGCAGCTGGTTTTCATCGCCGCGTTGAACATCAGCTATGAACTGACTCAGGAAAAAGCGAAGACCCGCGACTACGCGGCAAGCATGGAGCAGCGCATAAAAATGCTCCAGCAGACCATAGAACAAGCATTGCTTGATCAAGGTCGCAATCCCGAAAGACCGGGACCCAAGTTTGAATAACACTTCTCAGTTGACTATGGTAGAGTAACTGTGAAGACAAAATTTCTCTGAGATGTTCGCAAGCGGGCCAGTCCCCTGAGCCGATATTTCATACCACAAGAATGTGGCGCTCCATGGTTGGTGAGCATGCTCGGTCCGTCCGAGAAGCCTTAAAACTATGACGACACATTCACCTTGAACCAAGGGTTCAAGGGTTACAGCCTGCGGCGGCATCTCGGAGATTCCCTCTTTCTTCTTCTACCGACTACCATGACTCAATTCCCTGAAGTTTCGGCTTCACGCCAGGACATCCGTCAGCTCATTCGCCAGCGCCGTCGTGCGTTAACTCCAGAACAGCAAGCGCATTTTGCCCAGCAGGCCGCCGCCCGTATGATGGCGTATCCCCCTGTCGTGATGGCGCGCACGGTTGCCCTGTTTCTGTCGTTTGACGGCGAACTGGACACCCAACCGCTGATAGAGCAGCTCTGGCGCGCCGGGAAGAAGGTATACCTGCCGGTGCTGCACCCGTTCAGCGAAGGCAATCTGCTTTTTTTGCACTATCACCCGCAGAGCGAGCTGGTGGTGAATCGTCTGAAAATCACCGAGCCGAAACTCGACGTGCGCGACGTGCTGCCGCTGTCACAGCTGGATGTGCTGATTACGCCGCTGGTGGCGTTTGATGAGCAGGGACAGCGCCTGGGAATGGGCGGTGGTTTTTACGACAGAACGCTACAAAACTGGCAGCAGTATGGTTTGCAGCCGGTAGGCTACGCGCATGATTGCCAGGGCGTGGAGGCGTTGCCGGTGGAGAAATGGGATGTGCCGTTACCGGCGGTGGTGACGCCCAGCAAAATCTGGGTCTGGTAGGATAAAGCCGGGTGGCGGCTGCGCCTTACCCGGCCTACATAAATCCTCAAACATTGTAGGTCGGGTAAGCGTCAGCGCCCCCCGACACCACAGACCGCACCATCAGTAAAGCAGACGCGCGCGAATCGTCCCTGGAATGGCCTTCATGCTCAGCAGCGCTTTCTCGGCCACATCGTCATCCGCTTCGATATCAATGACCACATAGCCCATCTGCGAGTTGGTCTGCAGATACTGCGCGGCAATGTTGACGCCCTGCTCGGCAAAGATCTGGTTGATCGCGGTGAGCACGCCTGGACGGTTTTCGTGGATGTGCAGCAGACGACGACCGCCGTGCAGCGGCAGAGACACTTCCGGGAAGTTCACCGCAGAGAGCGTAGAACCGTTGTCGGAGTATTTGCTCAGCTTACCTGCCACTTCCAGACCGATATTCTCCTGCGCTTCCTGCGTAGACCCGCCGATGTGCGGCGTCAGGATCACGTTGTCGAACTCGCACAGCGGAGAGGTGAACGGATCGCTGTTGGTGGCGGGCTCCGTTGGGAAAACGTCGATGGCCGCCCCTGCCAGATGCTTACGCTTCAGCGCATCGCACAGCGCAGGGATATCGACCACCGTGCCGCGCGCGGCGTTAATCAGCAGTGAGCCCGGCTTCATCAGCGCCAGCTCTTCTGCGCCCATCATGTTTTTGGTGGACGCATTTTCCGGCACGTGCAGACTTACCACGTCACTCATGTTCAGCAGGTCAGACAGGTGTTGAACCTGGGTGGCATTGCCTAAAGGCAGCTTGCTTTCGATATCGTAAAAATAGACATGCATACCGAGAGATTCCGCCAGAATCCCCAGCTGGGTACCGATGTGACCATAGCCGATGATACCCAGTTTTTTCCCACGGGCTTCGTAGGAGCCCGCAGCCAGTTTGTTCCAGACGCCGCGGTGTGCTTTGGCGTTAGCCTCCGGAATGCCGCGCAGGAGCAGCAGCAGTTCGCCAATCACCAGCTCCGCCACGGAACGGGTGTTAGAGAACGGGGCGTTGAAGACAGGAATACCGCGTTTCGCAGCAGCATTCAGGTCAACCTGGTTGGTACCGATGCAGAAGCAGCCGATAGCCACCAGCTTTTCCGCCGCGGCAATCACATCTTCAGTCAGGTGAGTACGGGATCGCAGGCCAATGAAATGGGCATCACGGATGGACGCTTTCAGCTCTTCGGTATCGAGCGCGCCTTTGTGAAATTCGATGTTGGTGTAACCTGCCGCACGAAGGCTATCGATTGCTTTTTGATGCACGCCCTCGACCAGCAGGAATTTAATCTTGTCTTTCTCCAGTGATACCTTTGCCATTTACCCGACCCTGTTTTTGTCTGAACTGATGTTGTGCTGGATATAAATCCGCTGTAGCCAACATATCAAAAAAAACTATTGCAGCAATATGAACGTTTGCGTCAGTACGCTGAAGGAAAGTCATACAGCGCAAAATGGCAGAGGAAAATGCTATGGAAATTTACAAACGCGGAAGGATCGGCAAAAGAGGCATAAAAACGTGACACAAGTCACCGAATTTAGCGTTTCAAAAATTTTTTAGCGGGGGGAGGACTCCCCCCGTCAGATCATTTTACGATGGTTTTCACGCCGTCAGCGGTGCCGATCAGCGCCACATCCGCGCCACGGTTGGCGAATAGCCCTACGGTCACTACGCCTGGAATGCCGTTGATGGCGTTTTCCAGCGCAATCGCGTCAAGAATTTCCAGACCGTGAACGTCGAGGATCACGTTGCCGTTGTCGGTCACTACGCCCTGACGATATTCCGGACGACCGCCCAGCTTGACCAGCTGACGGGCAACCGCGCTGCGGGCCATCGGAATCACTTCAACCGGCAGCGGGAAGTTACCCAGAATGTCGACCTGCTTGGAGGCGTCGGCGATGCAGATAAACTTGTCCGCAACGGAGGCGATGATCTTTTCACGCGTCAGCGCCGCGCCGCCGCCTTTGATCATCTGCATGTGGCCGTTGATTTCATCCGCGCCATCAACGTAAATCCCCAGACGATCCACTTCGTTAAGATCGAAAACGGTAATGCCGAGGCTTTTCAGCTTTTCCGTGGAAGCATCAGAGCTGGAAACCGCGCCCTCGATCTGCCCCTTCATCGTGCCCAGCGCATCGATAAAGTGTGCCGCGGTTGATCCTGTACCGACACCGACAATGGTACCCGGCTGTACGTACTGGAGAGCGGCCCATCCTACTGCTTTTTTCAGTTCATCCTGCGTCATGATCGTTTTGCCTGTGGTGTGAAAACTCAGGGCGCATTATAGAACACGTCGAATGGAATTCGTCTGCCACAAAGGGAAAATTGTGTCATAGTGCAGAATAAGCAAAATTAAGGAGCCAGCCAGAGCAATGAAACGTCCGGACTACAGAACACTACAGGCACTTGATGCAGTTATTCGTGAACGAGGCTTTGAGCGCGCGGCGCAAAAGCTTTGCATCACGCAGTCCGCCGTCTCTCAGCGTATCAAACAGCTTGAAAACATGTTCGGCCAGCCGCTGCTGGTGCGTACCGTGCCGCCACGTCCAACAGAGCAAGGGCAAAAGCTCCTCGCTCTGCTGCGTCAGGTTGAACTGCTGGAAGACGAGTGGCTGGGTGACGAACAAACGGGCTCTACGCCGCTGCTGCTCTCTCTGGCGGTCAACGCCGACAGTCTGGCAACCTGGCTGCTGCCGGCCCTGGCGCCGGTCCTCGCGGACTCCCCTATCCGCCTGAATTTGCAGGTTGAAGACGAAACCCGCACCCAGGAACGCCTGCGTCGCGGTGAAGTGGTTGGGGCGGTCAGTATTCAGCCTCAGGCGCTGCCAAGCTGCCTTGTCGATCAGTTAGGCGCCCTGGACTATCTGTTTGTGGGTTCAAAAGCCTTTGCGGAACGCTACTTCCCCAACGGCGTCACCCGCGCGGCGCTGCTGAAAGCCCCTGCCGTGGCCTTCGACCATCTGGACGATATGCATCAGGCGTTCCTGCAGCAAAACTTCGACCTGCCGCCGGGCAGCGTGCCGTGCCATATCGTGAACTCGTCAGAAGCCTTCGTGCAACTTGCGCGCCAGGGCACCACCTGCTGCATGATCCCGCACCTGCAGATTGAGAAAGAGTTGAAAAGCGGTGAGCTGATTGACTTAACGCCGGGGCTGTATCAGCGTCGGATGCTCTACTGGCACCGTTTTGCGCCGGAAAGCCGCATGATGCGCAACGTCACTGACGCGCTGCTGGCGTACGGGCATAAGGTATTGAGACAGGATTAAAAAGAAAAGCCGGGTGGCGGCCACGCCTTACCCGGCCTACAGATTACTGAGCCGGTTTCGGCTGTGCTGCAACAGGTTCAAGCTGGAACACCACATCCACCTGATCGTCGAACTGGATTGTCGGCTGCTCGTAAGTTTCCTGAGCGGATACCGGCGCTGCGTCAGCCTTCATCATACGAACCATCGGGCTTGGCTGGTAGTTAGAGACGTGGTAACGCACGCTGTAAACCGGACCGAGCTTGCTCTTAAAGCCAGAAGCCAGCTGTTCCGCCTGGTGAATGGCATCATCAATCGCCGCTTTACGCGCTTCGTCTTTGTACTTCTCCGGTTGCGCAACGCCCAGCGACACGGAACGGATCTCGTTCAGGCCCGCCTTCAGCGCACCGTCCAGCAGCGAGTTAAGCTTATCCAGCTGACGCACGGTCACTTCAACGGTACGCACCGCACGGTAGCCTTTCAGGATGCTTTTGCCATTTTGGTAGTCGTAATCGGGTTGAGTACGCAGGTTCGCAGAGTTGATATCTTTTTTACCGACACCGTTCTGCTCGAGGAAAGAGAGGTATTGCGCAACGCGATCGTCAGCCTGCTTCTTGGCCGTCGCTGCATCTTTCGCCGCCACATTCACCTCAATTGCCAGGGTTGCAACATCGGGTACCGCGTCCACGCTTGCGGTGCCTGACGTGACGATGTGCGGGCCATCCGGCAATTCGCTTGCCTGCACCGACACCGCACCGAAACTCACTAATGCCGCCAGGGCCATCACTTTAAACTTCACTGTCATTCCTCCATGTTGCGAAGAGTGCCCCAATAACAGGGCGCATGCCAGCAAGCTTAGCGGGTCTTATTCAGTTGTCCATAAGACAAGGATTAGTTGAACAATTCCTGGACATGATGAATCCCCTCTTTCGCCAGCTGGAAAGCGATAAACCACATCACCAGGCCGACCAGGGTATTAATGATGCGCTGGGCTTTGGCCGTACGCAGGCGGGGCGCCAGCCATGCCGCCAGAATGGCGAGACCGAAGAACCACAGGAAAGAGGCGCTGACCGTACCGAGCGCAAACCAGCGTTTCGGCTCAACCTCCAGTTGACCGCCCAGGCTGCCCAGCACGACGAAGGTGTCGAGATACACATGCGGGTTAAGCCAGGTCACCGCCAGCATGGTGACGATAATCTTCCAGCGGCCCTGCTTCATGACCTCCGCGCTCGCCAGTTCGAGGTTACTGCTCATCGCCGTTTTCAGCGCGCCGAATCCGTACCAGAGCAGAAACGCCACGCCGCCCCAGGTGACCAACGCCAGCAGCCACGGAGACTGCATCAGCAGCGCGCTGCCGCCAAAAATCCCGGCACAGATCAGCAGCAAATCACTTACCGCGCATAGCAGGGCAATCATCAGATGGTACTGGCGGCGGATGCCCTGATTCATCACGAACGCATTTTGCGGGCCGAGGGGAAGGATCATGGCTGCACCTAAGGCAAGCCCTTGAAAATAATAAGATAGCATGATGATTTTCTCGCAGAGTTGTTCTGGAAGCTGACTATACTGCGCGAATCACATTAGATGAAATGGATAATATTAATTGGGTATTAGCGGAGCTTATGAAGGTAAAGCCCGGTGGCGCTAGCGCTTACCGGGCCTACAACGTCGGGGGATTACTCGGCGGCTTTCTCGCGTTTAAGATTCACGTCCATCTGCGGATACGGGAAACTGATGCCGTTGGCGTCGAAGTCGCGCTTAATGCGTTCCAGCACGTCCCAGTATACGTTTTGCAGATCGCTGCTTTTGCTCCAGATACGCACCACAAAGTTAATGGAGGAAGCGCCGAGTTCATTCAGGCGAACCGTCTGCTCTTTGTCTTTCAGAATGCGATCGTCAGAAGCAATGATGTTGGTAATCAGCGACTTCACCTGATCGATGTCGGAGTCGTATGCCACGCTGATAATCAGTTCGTTACGACGCACCGGTTCACGGGAGAAGTTGATGATGTTGCCCGCGATAATTTTCCCGTTCGGCACGACCACGATGCGGCCATCGACGGTACGCATAGTCGTTGAGAAAATCTGCACCTGCAGCACGGTTCCGGCAATGCCGCCAAGGTCAACGTATTCGCCGGAGCGGAACGGACGGAAGGTCACCAGCAGCACGCCTGCCGCCAGGTTTGAAAGCGAGCCCTGCAGTGCCAGACCAATGGCCAGACCGGCGGCACCGAGAACGGCAATGACGGAGGCGGTTTGCACCCCCACACGACCCAGCGCGGCAATCAGCGTGAAGGCGATAATGCCGTAGCGCACCAGTGCGGAGAGGAAGTCTGCCACCGTGGCGTCAATGTGACGGGCCAGCATTACGCGGTTAACCGTATTCGAGACAATACGCGCCACGATCATCCCGACGATGATGATGGCTATCGCCGCGACGATGTTCACGGCATAGCTCAGCAGCAGGGCCTGGTTGCGCACCAGCCAGTTACCGGCGTTATTGATGCTGTCTACAACATCGAGTTGTTCCATTTATTCTTCCTTTTGTTAAACCAAAACACAAAATCCATCCCCCATGGAGACAGGCAGGTCAGTAAAGGGTAAACAAAAAGCACCGGCTTTGCCAAACAGATCACAAAAACAGGGCTGGCAGGGTATTGAAAAAGCATAAAAAAAGGCCCGCATTTGCGGGCCTTCTGATGCTGTTAGCAGCTCAAATTACAGAACGTCGATCGCGTTCAGTTCTTTGAAAGCCTGCTCCAGACGGGTCACCATGGACGTCTGCGCTGCGCGCAGCCATACGCGTGGATCGTAGTATTTCTTGTTCGGCTGGTCTTCGCCTTTCGGGTTGCCCAGCTGGCCCTGCAGGTAAGCTTCGTTCGCTTTGTAGTACTGCAGGATACCGTCCCAGGTTGCCCACTGGGTGTCGGTATCGATGTTCATTTTCACAACGCCGTAGCTTACGGAGTCTTTGATTTCCTGAGCAGAAGAACCGGAACCGCCGTGGAAGACGAAGTTCAGGCTGTTGTGCGGCAGGTTGTGTTTCTTGGAAACGTATTCCTGAGAATCACGCAGGATGGTTGGGGTCAGAACCACGTTACCTGGTTTGTAAACGCCGTGTACGTTACCGAAGGACGCTGCAATGGTGAAGCGTGGGCTGATTTTGCTCAGCTCGGTGTAAGCGTAATCAACGTCTTCTGGCTGGGTGTACAGTGCAGAAGCGTCCATGTGGCTGTTGTCCACGCCGTCTTCTTCACCGCCGGTGCAACCCAGTTCGATTTCCAGGGTCATGTCCATTTTGGCCATGCGCGCCAGGTACTTAGAGCAGATTTCGATGTTTTCGTGCAGTGACTCTTCAGACAGGTCGATCATGTGAGAAGAGAACAGTGGCTTACCGGTTGCCGCGAAGTGTTTTTCACCCGCGTCCAGCAGACCGTCGATCCACGGCAGCAGTTTCTTCGCGCAGTGGTCAGTGTGCAGGATAACTGGAACACCGTAGTGCTCAGCCATCTGGTGTACGTGGTGCGCACCAGAGATAGCACCCAGGATTGCAGCACCCTGAGGAATGTCAGTTTTCACGCCTTTACCTGCGATGAACGCAGCGCCGCCGTTAGAGAACTGAACGATAACTGGAGCTTTAACTTTAGCAGCAGTTTCCAGTACGGCGTTGATGGAGTCGGTACCCACGCAGTTAACTGCTGGCAGAGCGAAGTTGTTTTCTTTAGCTACCTGGAACACTTTCTGTACGTCATCACCAGTGATAACGCCAGGTTTTACGAAATCAAAAATTTTAGACATGTTGCTTAGTCCTGTATCTTCGGCCGTTAGAAAAGGTGCGAGCTCTTAAAAGCGCGCTGAAAATTGGGCAGGTTTCCCTGCCCTTGAATGGCTTACTTCTTAGCGCGCTCTTCGAGCATTGCTACTGCTGGCAGTACTTTGCCTTCCACGAATTCGAGGAATGCGCCGCCACCAGTGGAGATGTAGGAGATCTTGTCAGCGATACCGAACAGGTCGATTGCTGCCAGGGTGTCACCACCGCCTGCGATAGAGAACGCTTCGCTGTCTGCGATTGCGTTAGCCACGATTTCAGTCCCTTTGCGGAAGTTCGGGAATTCGAACACGCCAACAGGACCGTTCCACAGGATAGTTTTTGCGTTTTTGAGGATTTCAGCCAGTTTCTGTGCAGAAACGTCGCCCAGGTCCAGAATCTGCTCTTCGTCTTTGATGTCGTTTACAGATTTCAGGGTCGCGGTTGCGGTTTCGGAGAACTCGGTCGCGACGCGAACGTCAGTTGGAACCGGGATATCACAGGTACCCAGCAGGCGTTTGGCTTCGTCAACCAGGTCTGCTTCGTACAGGGATTTACCGACGTTGTGGCCCTGAGCGGCAACGAAGGTGTTCGCGATACCACCGCCAACGATCAGCTGGTCAGCGATTTTAGACAGAGAATCCAGAACGGTCAGTTTGGTAGAAACTTTAGAACCACCAACGATAGCGACCATCGGACGAGCAGGCTCTTTCAGTGCTTTACCCAGCGCTTCCAGTTCGTCAGCCAGCAGAGGACCGGCACACGCTACGTCTGCGAATTTACCGATACCATGGGTAGACGCCTGAGCACGGTGAGCCGTACCGAATGCATCCATCACGAATACGTCGCACAGTGCAGCGTATTTTTTGGACAGGGTTTCGTCGTCTTTCTTCTCGCCTTTGTTGAAGCGAACGTTTTCCAGCACAACCAGCTCACCGGCTGCAACGTCAACGCCGTCCAGGTAATCTTTCACCAGGCGAACCGGGTTGGGCAGTTTGTCTTTCAGGTAATTAACCACTGGCAGCAGAGAGAACTCTTCGTTGTACTCGCCTTCAGTTGGACGACCCAGGTGGGAGGTGACCATCACTTTCGCGCCCTGCTTCAGAGCCAGCTCGATGGTTGGCAGAGATGCACGGATACGCGCGTCGCTGGTCACTTTGCCATCTTTAACCGGTACGTTCAGATCGGCACGGATGAAAACGCGTTTACCAGCCAGATCCAGATCGGTCATCTTAATTACAGACATGGTGAATCCTCTCGTTGATTCTTAAAGTTTTGCAGACGCACGATGCGCCTTACCTGAAACCTTGAGCAGCCATTGCTAACGTGGTGTCGAGCATTCGGTTAGCAAAGCCCCATTCGTTATCACACCAGACCAGCGTCTTGATAAGGTGTGCGCCACTGACCCTCGTTTGCGTGCCATCGACGATGGCGCTGTGCGGGTCGTGGTTAAAATCTACTGAGACCAACGGTAATTCCGTATAGTCAACTATACCATGAAATGCCCCCTGTGCCGCTTTTTGCAGCAACACGTTGACTTCACAGGCTTTTACCGGTTTTTTCACCGTCACGCTAAGGTCGATCGCGGTGACGTTGATCGTCGGGACGCGCACGGCAATCGCCTCAAAACGATCGTTGAACTGCGGAAAAATTCGCGTGATCCCTGCAGCCAGCTTTGTATCCACCGGAATGATTGACTGGCTCGCTGCACGCGTGCGCCGTAAATCCGGGTGGTAAGCGTCAATGACCTGTTGATCGTGCATGGCGGAGTGAATCGTGGTCACGGTGCCGGACTCAATGCCATACGCATCGTCTAACAGTTTGATGACCGGAATAATACAGTTGGTGGTACAGGAGGCGTTGGAAACAATGCGGTGTTCGGCTTGCAGCTCATGCTGGTTGACGCCAAACACGACGGTCGCGTCGAGGTCGTTACTGCCGGGATGAGAAAACAGGACTTTTTTCGCACCTGCAGAGAGATGCGCTTCGCCATGTTCGCGATTGCCATACACACCGGTAGAGTCAAGCACGACATCCACACCCAGTTCACGCCAGGGTAGCCCGGAGATGCTGTTCTCATGCAGCACACGAATAGCGTCATCACCCACAAAAAGCTGATCTCTTTCCTGGCGCACATCCCAGGCAAAGCGTCCGTGGCTGGTGTCATACTTCAACAAATGCGCCATGCCCGCAGCATCCGCCAGTTCATTGATTGCCACCACGGTCATTTCCGCCCGACGTCCGGATTCATACAAAGCACGAACCACATTACGCCCGATGCGACCGAAGCCGTTAATCGCTACGCGTACGGTCATAGATCTCCTGCAAAGCAATCCCTGAGTTTGAGGTGGCTGAAAGAGTAATCCAGCTACGCCCGAAGGGGAATCCTTGCTGTCACAAACTGCGATTGATTGGTCATTTGTCGAACATTTAATCGACTGAAACGCTTCAGCAAGAATAAGCGAATCGGGGAATAAAAGGAATGTCTGTCCAGATGAATAAGCGAGCTATATGACTTGCGTCACATTTTAGGTGGAATAATGCTTACAAAAAAGCCGGGTGGCGCGCTAGCGCTTACCCGGCCTACTTTCGAGCCATTTGTAGGCCCGGTAAGCATAAGCGCCACCGGGCAAAATGGTGATTACAGCAGTTCTTTCGCCTTCGCGACAACGTTCTCAACGGTGAAGCCGAACTCTTCGAACAGCAGTTCTGCCGGAGCAGATTCACCGAAGGTGGTCATACCGACGATAGCGCCGTTCAGACCCACGTATTTGAACCAGTAGTCAGCGATACCCGCTTCCACTGCCACACGCGCGGAAACCGCTTTAGGCAGTACGGATTCACGGTAAGCAGCATCCTGCTTGTCGAACGCGTCGGTAGACGGCATGGAAACCACGCGCGCCTTCACGCCTTCGGCAGTCAGTTTTTCCCATGCAGCAACGGCCAGTTCAACTTCAGAACCGGTAGCGATGAAGATCAGCTCTGGCTGGCCCGCGCAATCTTTCAGCACATAACCGCCGCGCGCGATGTTCGCCAGCTGCTCTGGGGTACGTTCCTGCTGCGCCAGGTTCTGACGGGAGAGGATCAGCGCGGTAGGACCGTCCTGACGCTCAACGCCGTATTTCCACGCCACCGCGGATTCCACCTGGTCACATGGACGCCATGTGCTCATGTTCGGGGTCACGCGCAGGGAAGCCACCTGCTCTACCGGCTGGTGAGTTGGGCCGTCTTCGCCCAGACCGATGGAGTCGTGGGTATAGACCATCACCTGACGCTGTTTCATCAGCGCCGCCATACGCACGGCGTTACGCGCATATTCAACGAACATCAGGAAGGTAGAGGTGTACGGCAGGAAACCACCGTGCAGGGAGATACCGTTGGCAATCGCAGTCATACCGAATTCACGTACACCGTAATGGATGTAGTTACCGGCAGTGTCTTCGTTGATTGGCTTAGAACCGGACCACAGGGTCAGGTTAGATGGCGCCAGGTCAGCGGAGCCGCCGAGGAATTCAGGCAGCAGAGGACCGAACGCTTCAATGGCATTCTGAGACGCTTTACGGCTCGCGATTTTAGACGGGTTCGCCTGCAGCTTAGCGATGAATTCGTTCGCTTTCGCGTCGAAGTCAGACGGCATGTCACCTTTCATACGACGGGTGAATTCAGCCGCTTCCTGTGGGAAGGCTTTCGCGTAAGCAGCGAACTTCTCGTTCCATGCCGCTTCTTTTGCCTGGCCTACTTCTTTTGCATCCCACTGAGCATAGATCTCAGATGGGATTTCGAATGCAGGGTATTTCCAGCCCAGCGCTTCGCGGGTCAGTGCGATTTCCGCGTCGCCCAGCGGCGCGCCGTGGGAGTCGTGCGTACCCGCTTTGTTCGGAGAACCGAAGCCGATGATGGTTTTGCACATCAGCAGGGACGGTTTGTCCGTCACTGCGCGCGCTTCTTCTACTGCACGTTTAATCGAGTCAGCATCGTGGCCATCAACGCCACGCACAACGTGCCAGCCGTAGGCTTCGAAACGTGCAGCGGTGTCGTCAGTGAACCAGCCTTCAACGTGACCGTCGATGGAGATACCGTTGTCGTCATAGAACGCAACCAGTTTACCCAGCTTCAGGGTACCTGCCAGGGAGCACACTTCGTGAGAAATGCCTTCCATCATGCAGCCATCGCCCATGAACGCGTAGGTGAAGTGGTCAACGATGTCGTGGCCAGGACGGTTGAACTGCGCCGCCAGGGTCTTCTCAGCAATCGCCATACCCACAGCGTTTGCAATACCCTGACCCAGCGGGCCGGTGGTGGTTTCTACGCCAGCGGTGTAGCCCACTTCCGGGTGACCTGGAGTTTTGGAGTGCAGCTGGCGGAAGTTTTTCAGCTCTTCGATAGGCAGATCGTAGCCGGTGAGGTGCAGCAGGCTATAGATCAGCATAGAGCCGTGGCCGTTTGACAGCACGAAGCGGTCGCGGTCAGCCCATGACGGGTTCTGCGGGTTGTGGTTCAGGAAATCGCGCCACAGAACTTCGGCGATATCAGCCATACCCATAGGGGCCCCTGGGTGGCCGGATTTGGCTTTCTGTACTGCGTCCATGCTCAGCGCACGAATAGCATTAGCAAGCTCTTTACGTGAGGACATTTTAACTCCAGATCGGACTGTTAAAGGCCATGCCCTTGACGACAGCGCGTTTTGGGCTACGCCGGAAAAAAGTGCCAACAATGTAACCCAAGCCGCAAGTCATGTACATGGAGCATTCTTTTGCTTGTTAAGAAATCTCTGGATCATGCTCGCATGTTGCGCAATCTGCTCGCCCGGCCCTGTAGATATTCCTTATACTTAGCCCAACACCGGCTTCGCTGACGGTGCACTTTTCGGATTTTATTCAGATTAACGAGTACGGAAGCAACCTCATGAAAATGCGTGCAATAGTGCTGGCCCTGGGTACAACGCTCCTGCTGAGCGGCTGTCAGAATATGGACTCTAACGGTCTGATGACGTCAGGCGCAGAGGCCTTTCAGGCCTATTCCCTGAGCGATGCGCAGGTAAAAGCGCTGAGCGACCAGGCCTGTAAAGATATGGACGGAAAAGCCACGCTTGCGCCGGCTAACAGTACCTACACGCAGCGTCTGAATAAGATTGCTTCCGCGCTGGGCGATAACATCAACGGCCAGCCGGTGAACTACAAGGTGTACATGGCGAAAGACGTCAACGCCTTCGCGATGGCAAACGGCTGTATCCGCGTTTACAGCGGGCTGATGGACATGATGACCGACAACGAAGTGGAAGCGGTTATCGGCCATGAAATGGGCCACGTTGCCCTGGGCCACGTGAAGAAAGGGATGCAGGTAGCCCTGGGCACCAATGCCATCCGCGCAGCGGCAGCATCTGCAGGCGGTATCGTTGGCAGCCTGTCGCAGTCACAGCTGGGCGACGTAGGTGAAAAGCTGGTGAACTCTCAGTTCTCCCAGCGTCAGGAGTCCGAAGCGGATGACTACTCCTACGATCTGTTGCGCAAACGCGGCATTAATCCATCCGGTTTAGCCACCAGCTTCGAAAAACTGGCCAAGCTGGAAGCGGGACGTCAAAGCTCCATGTTTGACGATCACCCTGCCTCAGAAGAACGCGCACAGCATATTCGCGACCGTATGGCCGCAGACGGAATTAAATAATTTCAGAAGGAGGCAGTTTTGCCTCCTTTTTATTTCGCATGAATTGTTAACTTAACAGCACGTATCGATAACACCTCTGAAAGCCCCACCAAGCCTGCCCTGTCACATTGAAATGTCTGGTCGCATAATTATTGCAAAGGTCACTTTTTCCGGTAATTATCCCCCCTGCAGTTATTCAATTAATATATCCAGAAAGAGACGTTCCCTCCGTGAAAAAAGAATTATCATTAATTGCTTTAAGTTTATTTTCCGCACTACCTGCCGCTGCAAGCCAGCAATCCGACAGCCAGGGTTTTATTGACGACAGCCATCTGGACCTGTTTTTACGCAATGCGTATATCAGCCGTGATTATCATCAGGGCCAGGAGGATAAAGCCGAATGGGGTCAGGGGATCATCGCCACGTTTGCATCCGGCTATACCGAAGGACCGGTTGGCTTTGGTGTGGACGGTATTGCTCAATACGGCGTGCGCCTGGACGGCGGCCGCGGCAAGAGCGGCGCGGGCGGCATCGACTTCTTTAAGCAGGAAGACGACGGCCGGGCAAAATCCGATCTGGCAAAGTTTGGCGCAACCGCCAAAATGCGCATCTCGAATACCGTACTGAGCTACGGGAATCAGCGACCAGAATTGCCTATCGTGAATGCCGACAGCTCCCGCCTGCTGTTTGAAAGCTATACCGGCACCATGCTGACCTCAAAAGAGATCGATGGTCTGGAAATCAACGCCGGTTATTTCACGGACGAGCAGCGTAAAAGTGACGACCGCCACGACAGCGGGCTGAAGAGCCTCTCCTTCGGCGGCGCGAGCTACCAGTTCAACGACCAGTTCAGCGGCGCGTTTTACGCCTCTCACAATGAAGAGGTGATGAACAAGCAATATCTGGGCCTGAACTTCAAACAGCCGTTCAGCACCGGGCAGCAGCTGGTGCTCGACTTCAACGGTTATAACTCCCGTCTGGACCAGAGTTATGCGGACAGCCTCGACACGGGCCGCAGCAACGCTATCTGGAGCCTGGCGGCGAGCTACATCTGGGATATTCACACGTTCAAAGTGGCGTACCAGCAGAGCAGCGGCAGCACCGGCTACAACTACGGCGGCTACCGCGACCAGGGCGGCGTGGGTGATGGCGGTAACACCATCTGGCTGGCAAACTCCTACTGGTCTGATTTTAACGGCGAAGATGAACGTTCCTGGCAGGCATCCTACGGTCTGGACTTTGGTGGCCTTGGCCTGCCGGGTCTGAGCTGGACCACCGCCTACGTGCGCGGGGACAACATCAAAACCGCAGAAACCAGCAACGGCAAAGAGCACGAGTGGTTTAATCAGATCCAGTACCAGGTGCAGGAAGGCCCGGCGAAGGATCTGAAACTGAAACTGCGCTATTCCGTACTGCGCGTCTCCAGTAACGCCAGCGATTATAACGTGGGCGGGGACGAGATCCGCGCTTACGTGGAATACCCGTTTAACGTCTTTTAAAGGCAATAAAAAACCTCTCCAGGGAGAGGTTTTTTTTACGCCAGAAGAGGCTTATTCGCCTTTTTTGGCTGCCTGGATGTAGAGCATTTCCAGAGCCAGGGTCGCTGCGGCCAGCGCAGTGATCTCGGACTGGTCATACGCAGGCGCCACTTCCACCACGTCCATCCCGACAATGTTGAGATCCTTCAGGCCGCGCACCAGCTTGATGGCACGGTCTGAGGTCAGGCCGCCGATCACCGGCGTACCGGTACCCGGTGCAAATGCCGGATCCAGGCAGTCGATGTCGAAGGTCAGATACACAGGCATATCACCCACGATCTGCTTCACCTGCGCGAGGATGTCATCAACACCGCGATCGTTAACCTGACCCGCATCCAGCACGGTGAAGCCGTTGTCTTTGTCGAATTCAGTGCGAATACCGATCTGCACGGAGTGGTTCGGGTCGATCAGACCTTCATTCGGCGCGGTGAAGAACATGGTGCCGTGGTCAAACTCACAGCCGTTGGCGTAGGTGTCGGTGTGGGCATCGAAGTGCACCAGCGCCATTTTACCAAAGTGCTTCGCGTGGGCGCGCAGCAGCGGCAGGGTCACGAAGTGGTCGCCGCCGAAGGAGAGCATGCGCTTACCGGCAGCCAGCAGCTTCTCGGCGTGGGCCTGCAGCTTTTCGCTCATCTCACGCGCGTCGCCAAAGGCGTACACCAGGTCACCGCAGTCCACCACGTTCAGACGCTCGCGCATGTCGAAGTTCCACGGGAAGCGGTTGTGCTCCCAGGCCAGGTTAGTGGAAACCTGACGGATCGCCGCCGGGCCATGACGCCCACCCGCACGGCCTGACGTTGCCATGTCGAACGGCACGCCGGTGATCACCCAGTCCGCGTCACTGTCGTACGGCTGGAAGTTCATCGGAAGGCGTAAAAAACCAAACGCGTTAGATACCAGAGAGTTATCGTACTGATGACCTAAAGTGCTCATGTCCTGTCCTCGTATCATAGATAGACGATCGTTGCTAAAGGTGAAAAAAAATCCCTTCCGCGTCGTTAAGCCCGACGAGGAAGGGATCGTTTCATATCGTAATGCTGTATGACGCTAAGAATAGCGCCTGAATCCATTAAATTCAAGCGACTCATAAATACAACATATATAGACAACCCATCCTATTCACCAAATAAAATCATAGCCATAAAAATATTATAATCTTTACAATCCATATATTTTCCAAGTGAATATTTAATTCATCCCACCATCTATTTCGCCCTTGTAATTCAAAGAAAAAAAACACCTCATACCATATTCATACATACATAAACAGCATGAGACAGTCTCAATTCAGAATTTATTTAGTTTCATCCTGTGGTTTTCTCTTTTTTTACTCCCTACAATCCCGCCGCTTTATTAAAATTTATGTCTAAATGGAATTATCTATGAACAAATATTTAAAAATTGGTCTTTTTACCATTCTGGCGGGAGCGGGTTCTGCAGCAGCGGCAGAAGATGGCACAATTACCTTTGACGGAACGATCAGTGACGCCACCTGTATTATTACAGGCGGTGACGCACAGGGTGAATCCACCTCTCCTGATTTCACCGTGCATCTGCCAAGCGTCAGCACCACCGCGCTGGCCACTGCGGGTCAGCGCGCGGGAGACACGCCATTCTTCATTAAACTGAGCGGCTCAAATTGCACCAACAACAAAGTCGCCAGCGTCTTCTTCGAACTGGCACAGAGCACCAATATCAACACCGCGACCGGTAACCTGAAAAACACCGTTACCACGGGTGGTGCCGATAAAGTTGAAATCGGTCTGTTAGATTCCAGCAAAGCTGTTTTAGATCTGAATACCGCAAACAATAACCCGAAAACAGCGGTCATTTCGGGTAATACCGCTCGCTTCGACTACTGGGCGCAGTACGTTGCCACCGGCGGTGCGGCAACGGCCGGTAAAGTCACCACTGACGTCATTTATTCCATTAAGTACCAGTAAGACCTTTGAGCAGTGGGAGTGATCCCACTGCTTTCCCTGCCACATTTAGGAACGTTGAGCCTGATGGTCAGTAATATTCTCAAAGTAATGTTAATGGTGACATTGACGTGGTTCCCCTGCGCCAACGCCACTATACAAATTTTAACAACTCGTGTGGCATTCAATGCAAACGAGAGTGAACAAACCGTTCGCGTAAATAACCTCAGTAAAAACCCGGAGCTGGTGCAGGTCTGGCTTTCCAGCACCGACAAAACCGATGGGACGGAGAAGGAGAATCTTCCGTTCTTTATCAACCCTCCCGCTGCGCGCGTTAACGGTCAGAAAGGGAAAGTTTTCCGTATATTCCAGACAGAGGAAGCCGCAGGAAAATACCCGAAAGATCGCGAAACCCTGCTCTGGCTAAACGTGCTGGATATTCCACCTGAACTGCCGGAAGAGGCGGATCGGAATCAGATAAAAATGGCGTTCCGCACGATGATCAAATTTTTCTATCGCCCTGCGGGCCTGAAAGGCAATCCCATGCAGGCGGGCGACGATCTGAAGTGGGAACTGCGTAAAGTGGCAAAGGGCTACGACGTGGTGGGAACCAATAATTCGCCTTTCCATGTGAGCATGACGAGCGTGTGGCTAACGAATGCCGACAATAAAGACATTGAGATCCCCGGTGACATGATTGTCCCTTATGGAACGCTGGTTTATCACTTTCCGCAGGTGAGCGCAGTGAGTGGACGCGGCATATTTAAATACAATTATATCACTGATTTAGGCGCATATATTAAGCGCACCTATAACTTTTAACTTTTTATACGTTCTACCTTTCGGAAGGTCAAATGTCCGCACGCCATAATAAATACAGGCTTCTCAAAAAAGCGAAAAGTACCCTTGGCCAGATAATGATTCTGGCATTGTGCATTTCAGGCCAGGTTAACGCAGAAACAGAAAAAAAAGCGGTAAACTTTTCTCGCGGCTTTATGAATTTCTATGACAGTGGATTAGACCTTAGCCAGTTCGACGGGGTAGATAAAATCCAGCCAGGTGATTACAAACTGGAAGTATTTAGCAACTTGCGGAAATTAGGAACCTGGCCCATTTCATTTATTCCGGCAAACAATACGCAGGGCGTAAATGCCTGCATGACGCCGGAAATGATTATCCGCTTTGATGTCGATACCAGCAAACTGCCGGAAAACTGGAAGACGGGCCGCTGCCTGATCCTCGAAACGCTTATCCCCGGCGCGACCGTCACCTACAACCAGGATGATGAGCGCCTGGATGTCACCGTTCCGCAGGCGATGCTGCTCAATACACCAGAGGGTTATATCAGCCCTGAACTATGGGATGACGGTGAACCTACCCTCATGGCCTCCTACGCGCTGAGTGGTTCAAGCACGCGCAACCGTGAGTTAGGTGAAACCAGCAACTATCTCTTTGGTAACCTGCAAACCGCTATGACGCTCGGTGCGTGGCGTTTTGTAACCTATGACACCCTGAACCTCGGCAATGATATTGAGGATGAAGGGGTCGATCATCTGCAGGCATTTGCCAGCCGGGGAATTGCGGCCTGGCAATCTGAAGTGGTGCTGGGCGATCTCAACACCAGCGGGGAGATGTTTGATACAACGGCCATTCGCGGCGTCAGACTCGCCACCGACGATCGCATGCTGCCGGATTCCGTGCGCAGCTATGCGCCTGTCGTTCGTGGTTTTGCCAACAGCAACGCGACGGTCACCATCAAGCAGTCCGGCAGTACCCTCTATGAAAAAGTGGTTCCCCCAGGCGAGTTTGCCATCAGCGATCTCTATGCAACGGGCTACAACGGCGATCTGGAAGTCACCGTCAAAGAGACCGATGGCACCATCAATTCCTTTACCGTCCCCTACTCCAGCGTTCCGCAGCTGCTGCGCGAAGGCTATTTTCGCTATTCGGTCTCCTCGGGGGAAATCCGCAACACATTTCTTGCCGATGATCCGTGGATGACGGAAGGCACGCTTCAGTACGGTTTGCTTAATAATCTGACCGGTTACGTAGGCGCTCAAACCGCGTTTGATGGCGATTACAACGCCCTGCTGGGTGGTGTGGCTATCAATACCCCGCTGGGGGCATTAGGCCTGGACGTTACCCGCTCTTATACGAACTTTAACTCCAGCACCGGGAGCGATGACTGCGGCTCACTGTGTGACATGTCCCTGCGTATCAGCCTTGCTAAAAATCTTTCCGAAACCGGGACAAATTTCAGCCTGGTGGGTTACCGCTACTCCAGTAAAAATTACTACTCGCTGTCGGATGCCGTCAGCGTGAAGCAGGCGCTGGAGCATGGTAACGACCGATATTTACCCGAACGCTATCGTGAACGCCTGGAAGCAAACATCAACCAGATGCTGCCTGCGGGTTGGGGAAGTTTCTACGTCAGTGGTTTTATCGGCAACATCTGGAACGATGAACTGGGCCGCACGGAAAAATCCAACTACGCGCTGGGATACAACAACCGGTTTGGCTCGTCGACCTGGGGCATTTCGCTTGGCCGAACCAACAATGAAGACGGTGGTCACGACGATACGATCTACCTGAGCGTATCTATGCCGCTCGGCCATCGTTATGAAAAACAGGCTCGCCTGGGAGCAAACTTTAGCTACAACAGTGATGAGGCCACCATCCGCACCTCGCTCAGCGGCTCGGCCGGCGAGCGATCGCAGTATGGCTTTAGCGGCTACTTCAGCGAGTCCAGCAGGCCGGAAACCAACTTCGGTACCAACCTGTCTTATGTGGGCGATAGCGCTTCCGGCGGCGTCGCGTTCAGCCAGTCCCTCCATAGCTTCATGGGCGGTCTGAACATGAACGGTGGCGTGGTTGTGCACCGTGGCGGTATCAATTTGACCCCAACGTTAGGCGACACCATTGGCGTGATAGAGGCCAAAGGCGCTGAAGGGGCAAGAGTTTACCCTGATTCAAATGCGGTCATTAAAGATAACGGCTACGGGATTGTCGGCTATCTGACGCCTTACAGATACAACGATGTCTTCATTGATCCAAAAGGTACATCAATGAGTGTCGATGTAGAGGATACGCGTAAGAGCATTGTGCCAACCGCCGGTGCCGCCGTGCATATCAAAATGGAAACACAGCAGAAGCAACAGACCTTTGTGCGCTTCACACATGCCTCCGGGCAAAAGATCCCCTTCGGCGCATCCATTACCGATGGTAGCAATACCACGCTCGGTATGGTCGGACAGGGTGGCCTGGCAATGCTGACCTTACCTGAACCTGGCAAGCCGATCGTTATTAAATGGAATAGTAATAAGGTGATGAACGCGTGCTCAGCAGAAGTCAATCACCTTTCTGATAACAGAAAACCCCGCAACATGAATAAAGCCGCCTCCTTTAATGCAATAGATATTATCTGCAAAGGCCTTTAACAGAAAATGAATAAATACATTACTACTCTGCTTTATCTCGTTTTATTATCCGTTTTATGGATGTTTACCCTTGAAGCAAAAGCCTCAGCGTGCAGACTCGAAGGCGTGGAAAAGGTTTTAAATATTACAGACGACATTACGTTAAACCCTGCGGATAAAGGCTCCACTGGAACGGTCTTATGGTCGAAAACGTATACTGCACCTAACATCAAATATATCTGTGATGAATCAACGCAAACGCAGTGGCACACCGCTTACAGCCGAAATTATCTCTCTTCCTCGGTAGATAAAGTCTATACAACCGAAATTCCGGGTATCGGTATTCGGATGAAATGGCCAGCCAACGCAGGGAACACCTGGGTGCCGGGTAACTCCGGCTCTCCGGTGACCTGCAGCCCGAGCTGTTCTATCGACAACAGCACCGTATTGGTAGAATTCGTGCAGACAGGTAATATTAATCAGGGAGAATCCGAGATCCCTGCCGGCGAAATGGTTAACGTAAAAGTCAAACCTTTGCTCACGCCAGAGGATGCGCTTCGTATTCTTACTATCAATTTCTCAGCGCCAATTAAAGTAAATACGCGTTCATGTTCCATTTATCCCTCGTCGACCAACGTCGATTTGGGGACCTACAGTATTGCTTCATTCCAGAATACGCTAAATTATCAAGGTGATAAAAAGGACTTTTCTATTACCATCACATGCCCGGAACAGGCACAAGTTGGCTTAACTTTCTCTTCCCTGATCAATACCAAATTCGCATCAATGAACGGTCTTTTGGGCGTCGAGACCGGCGAAGGCTACGCGAAAAATTTCGCGATTATGGTTTACGAAAAATCCAGCCCTTATGTCTCATCGGCCCTTGTTCTTGGAAAAGAATACCCTTTCCAGGTTTCATCCCGCTTAACTAAAAACTATCAGGCCCAGATATTCGTTCCTGCCGAGGTTAATCGCGAAAACTCATTAAGTGCTGGCAGGGTGGTCGGCGCAATTCAATACACCGGTGATGCTGCCAACTTACTGATTTAGTGTATGATGGTGTTTTTGAGGTGCTCCAGTGGCTTCTGTTTCTATCAGCTGTCCCTCCTGTTCAGCTACTGACGGGGTGGTGCGTA
>NZ_VDAF01000027.1:0-59461 GCF_019584525.1 Enterobacter sp. EC_50
CGAGCGCTGAACAAAATGACGAAAGCAGGTATGCCTGAAAGCGTGCGTATTGCCTGAAAACACAACCCGCTACGGGGGAGACTTACCCGAAATCTGATTTATTCAACAAAGCCCCCCAAAAGTACCCCCATAAGATTTTCTGCTTCACCACCAGATCACAAAAAAGCTTTAGCGTGATATTCACACGCTCACGAGGTACCTATTAGGTTGAAACTCTAAGTTACAGAAGACACCAAGAGTTAAGAAGGCTCAAGGCATTTGTTACAAACTTTTCCAAATGCCATCTTCACGGATTAATACCTTGATATCAAGGATATCTTCAGGTTGAACTGGTACGAACTGATAACCATCTTGATCGATTCGATAAACGTCAGGGTTCAATAGTGAATGATATGAGGACATAAGTATTTTACCCCAAGGATATTCAATAAATGTTTTAACTTTATGAGGATCTAAAGAACACCTTACAATCATTGACTTGCCAATTAAGTTTAATTTTGAGCCAATAGATTCATCAGGTTCGAAACACATATTAACTTGTTCTCCGCCATACATTTCTAGTAAAAAATCTGCACCTCTATTACTCAATGCTGTTTCAGTGAAATTGAAAAACACCCTCCCGTCTCTAACTGAACTTTGCTGATGGCTATAATATTTACACCAAACACTTTTCATGTACGTTAATTCAGCATCTGTAAAAAGGTATCCATGTTCTTTTAAGAAATCATCTCTTATTTCTTTACCACTCCTTATTGTTAACCCTTTATCTAAAATGCTTCCAGGTTCAGCTCTAGTATAGTGAATACCGACTATCTTGTTTTGCATACAGTATTCATTAATATCTCTCACTAACCCTCGGACATTATTGTTCTCCACTAACTCATCTGAAAATTCAGTAGACACACTAAGCTCCTTGATGCTATTTAGTCGCTCTATGTATTCAAGTGGGAGCTCAAAAGGTTTACATAGGTCAATAGTTACCGCCACATCATTCTGTGTTGTTATTTTATTCATTTATATACTTCCCAATAAACCAGATAGACTGACCCACGTTAGATATTAATTGCTCACCCTTACGTAAGAATGAAATCCCTTCATCAATTCCTGCAAGTGTCAAAGCCTCCCCAATTTTCGAACTTGTAGGGTGTGCATCACCGAGTCTCATATCATACGCACCAACTATCGGCCCAAAAAACTTTCGCGCTTTTTCTTCTCCAATTTTCTGAGCTAAAATATTTTGCAGCAACTTATTAGAACCTAATTTCTCTTTATCCGCATGAGTAGATATCTTTCGAAGTTCCCGTATATTTAATCGTTCTGAAAATAGCCTTACAATATCTTTAGCCAACCGAAGTAAGGATGCTTGATCTCTGCTAGCAAATCTTGAGATAGTATTACTAGCCTCATTAACGTCAATATCATGTGAAAATAGTGAAACGCCGTACTTTTCCTTAAAAACATCTTCAAGCATTTTCATAACTTCAAAAAATAAAAATTCAACGGCATAAGTTTTAGCAGGCATTGCTCTAACCTGCGCAGACAAAAGTTCAGATGAAACCTTACCATCAGGAACGACGTTGTGTGCAGCCCAGACATGCTGCTCCCAGCTATCCAGACGAGCAATATCACAAGCGTAAACGGTAATTAAATCTGCTGCATTTAATCCAAAATGGACATGATTACGCGAAGCAGAAATTAAAGCACCTGTTTCAGCTGAAAACCATTTAATGGAAAATCCGCGAAAGCTTAAAAGTTCGTTTACGATGCTTGAACGAAACCATAACCAGCGGCCAACATCTTCACTATTCAAATTAGATGAAGCGAGCCGAGTTCCATCAGTTTCAACAATAAAATTTGGCAGGTTAGGATCTTCATCTCCACGTACTCGTTTACTAAAGCCTGGATGTTCAATTCAATCCACTCCTCCCGCCAGAACTCCCCTTCAATGCGAATACCTTCATATCCCCGACGATTGCCCTCCTTTTTTTCATAGGCAGTATTACTTTCATTTTCCGGCCCCATAACAGGAGCGTCATCTTCCTCATCAATATCTGTCCTCCATGCTCGAAGCATAGCCCAACTGCCACCGTAGACTTCGTCATTAGAACAAACGCTCAGTTGAAAACTACCGCCATCCCTCTGTTCTTTTAAATGATCTGGTAACTCACTGAATTCACTATTCTCAAGGGAAGCAATATTTATAATACGTTGTTTATAATATGATAATCGAAGGGACAAATTTCTTGCGGATAAATAATCATTTAGGAATTCACGTTTAATTTCAATTAAATTTGGTTCACCCTTATCATCAAAATACTCCCTAACCACCTCAACAAAATTTTCTTCGGGTCTTACCCAAACATTACCCTCTTTTACAAGACGTAGAGCAATTATCATATCAGGAATTAACATCCAAATATTCTTATCAATAACTGGCTGTGGATAATCAAAAACCAAGTGAATACCTAATGGTTCATTATCATTATACTCATACTGCTCAACAGGGGAATATCGTCCATCGCTATAGGCATATGGTTTGGTTTCTACAATGCCTAAATCGTTCCAGCTCAGTTCTTCAGCACGATCTTTTAAATCAACTGGAACGGCAATAGATCCGCATCCAAAAAAATCACTTTCATAGCCTATTTTATATACACAACCTTGCTCATTGGTTTTAGTTGCACGTAATGGCACCCAAGTCGCATTTGAATATCGACGCTGTGTCTCTTTTTTCTGAAGAATCCAATCTAATTTCATTGTGCCCCCCCAAACTAACAACAATTTTAAACCTCATACTAGTCAGTTTTATCATACGCAACTCACAAATTTCTTCATATTCACATTACTTCGCCCATACCAGAAAGTACTATCCACTTGATAGATATAGCATAAATAATTAGACAAGACTGTTTGAAGCAACTGTAACTTAGAGCGCCAACAGCCAAAAATCCCCGCTGGCGGTGCCGGTGAGTGACAAGTTTTGACAGGTGCAACTTAGGAGCTGTACCTGAAGTTTTCTAAAGCGGTAGCCGTTGACACTTTTCTGGTGAGGCATAACAAACCATAACAGGCTGACACCTGCCCTGCTTCGCATCAGGATTAACAAAAGTTAACAGCCAAGGCTCAACAAATCTCAACGCCAGCCCTTTACACTTCTGCTGTAGCTGCTGTTCGTAGCCGTCAGGATCCGTTAGGTTGGGTTGACACTTTTCCCATTTTCTCGCGAAAAAGTGTCAAGTTTGAGGGGCTGGGGGGTTTACAGTTTTTCGCCGTCCAGCAGGCAGAGCGCCCTTAATCTTGTTTTGCTCCAGTCATCCGGCGTATCGGGGTGCATTGTGGCAACGTAAGCCAGCTCAGAACGAAGAAACCGTAAAGCGCCCGCGGCACGGTCTTTACCATAGAAGCTGTGGGTTTCTTCATCCGGCCGGAAGAGAATCAGCAGTTGCTCTTCGGACTCGTGCTGAACATCAAAACCCAGCTCAGCGGCTGCTGCCTCTATCCGCTGGTTTAACTCAATACAGTTTCCGGGGCAGAACTGGACGAAGCTGGAGCCGTTCGCATACTCGCAGGACGAATTACAAGCAAAAATGGACGACTGGGGATGGTACTGGATGAAAAGATGGTGCCGATAATAGGAGTCGAACCTACGACCTTCGCATTACGAATGCGTAAATTGATCTTGTAAAATCAATACCTATCGAATTTAAATGGATTTTTTGCCACAATATTGCCACAGTTCGTTAGGAATCAGACAGAAATGGCGACTATACGCAAACGTGGTAACTACCAATGGGAAGCTCAAATCCGTAAACGAGGTTTTCCCTCTCAAACCAAAACCTTTAACACCAAAGTAGAAGCAGAAGCTTGGGCCAAAATGATCGAGTCAGAAATGGCGAGAGGAGTTTGGCTTAGCCGCAGCGAAGCGGAATCTACGACATTGTATGAAGCCCTAACGCGATATGAAAAAGAGATTGTTCCCGACAAAAAAGGGGCAGTGCAAGACCGATCATTGGTGCGGATACTAAAAGGCACTCAGCTGGCGAAAAACTATATGGCCAGCATCAGGAGTGCCGATGTCGCCAAGCTGAGAGATGAATGGTTGAAAATCTATGCCCCTGCAACCGTTTTAAGGCGTTTGGCCTTACTTTCTCATATATTCAACGTTTCGCGGAAAGAATGGGGCATGGAGAGCCTGCTGAACCCCGTAGAGGCCATTCGCAAACCTCAACCCAAGAACTCCAGGACCAGACGCCTGGAAGCGCTGCCTGTAGTTTCTGAGAAAACCGGTGTTACGTCAGGAAAGGAAATAGCCAACGAGATCGAACATATCATCGCCGCAACACATTCATTAGTATTGCCAGCAATCATTCTTCTGGCGTTAGAGACAGCCATGCGCCGTAGCGAAATCGCAGAGCTTCGATGGCGCTTTATCGATCTTGATCGGCGAGTTGCACATCTGCCGGATACTAAGAATGGTAATGCCCGCGATGTCCCTTTATCAACGAAAGCCATCACGATACTGTCCAGTCTCAAGGAACATTCTAAGCCAGCTGCTGATAAGGTTTTTGATATGCGTGCAGACGCGATTACCCGAGCTTTTGACCGAGCTGTAAAACGAGCCAGAGAACGATACGAGAAAACAAACTCATTATGTGATGAATCATTCCTTAAAGATTTAAGATTTCATGACCTTCGACATGAAGCAACTTCTCGACTTGCTGAAATTTTCCCTATGCATGAACTGACCAAAATTACTGGACATAAAGATCCAAGAATGCTAATGCGGTATTATCATCCAAAAGCTGAAGATTTGGCGTTAAAGTTGAAATAAGGACGTTGTATGGAATATAAAAATAAGTTGGTTGACGCATCATCCAAATTAAACAACCCTCAACTATTGGCTATAATATACTTAATACCTTTTGGATACTTGATTGTAGAAAACCCATTATGGCTAGAAAATATATACATTGCCGCTCCAATTTTTCTATCATCTATAGCTTTATTAACCAGTGTATACATAGGATATCGTGATTTATTAAATAAAGTGTTTAATAATACAGTGGTTAAGTGGGGCGTAACTGGCTTTACATATTCAGTATGCTTATGGATCGCAAAGGGCTTTGTTGAATAAATCGAACTTTTGCTGAGTTGAAGGATCAGATCACGCATCTTCCCGACAACGCAGACCGTTCCGTGGCAAAGCAAAAGTTCAAAATAACCAACTGGCCCACCTACAATAAAGCCCTCATCAACCGTGGCTCCATAACTTTCTGGCTGGATGATGAAGCTATTCAGGCCTGGTATGAGTCGGCAACGCCTTCATCACGGGGAAGACCTCAGCGCTATTCTGATCTCGCCATCACCACCGTTCTGGTCATTAAACGCGTGTTCAGGTTGACCCTGCGGGCTGCACAGGGTTTTATTGATTCCATTTTTACACTGATGAATGTTCCGTTGCGCTGCCCGGATTACACCAGTGTCAGCAAGCGCGCAAAGTCGGTTAATGTCAGTTTCAAAACGTTCACCCGGGGTGAAATCGCGCATCTGGTGATTGATTCCACCGGGCTGAAGGTCTTCGGTGAAGGCGAGTGGAAAGTCAAAAAGCATGGCCAGGAACGCCGCCGTATCTGGCGTAAGCTGCATCTCGCCGTTGACAGTAAAACACATGAAATCATCTGCGCTGACCTGTCGCTGAACAATGTGACGGACTCAGAGGCCTTCCCGGGTCTTATCCGGCAGACTCACAGAAAAATCAGGGCAGCATCGGCAGACGGCGCTTACGACACCCGGCTCTGTCACGATGAACTGCGGCGTAAGAAAATCAGCGCGCTTATCCCTCCCCGAAAAGGCGCGGGTTACTGGCCCGGTGAATATGCAGACCGTAACCGTGCTGTTGCGAATCAGCGGCTGACCGGGAGTAATGCGCGGTGGAAATGGACAACAGATTATAACCGTCGCTCGATAGCGGAAACGGCGATGTACCGGGTAAAACAGCTGTTCGGAGGTTCACTGACACTGCGTGACTACGATGGTCAGGTTGCAGAGGCTATGGCCCTGGTACGAGCGCTGAACAAAATGACGAAAGCAGGTATGCCTGAAAGCGTGCGTATTGCCTGAAAACACAACCCGCTACGGGGGAGACTTACCCGAAATCTGATTTATTCAACAAAGCCATCGCAAAGTTTAAACTTGACATAGCTTATGGTATAGCCCCAGAAAATCTTAATTACTCAACATTAGCTTATGCTTTCATGCTCTCATTTCCAATAGGAGCAATGATTTGTGCAACTACAGTCTATATATACATATTTTTGCGAGATGTATCCCCAGCAAAAATAGTAATATCATCTATGATTTCAGTATATATTGGAAACTTGGCTCAACATCATATACAGGTGAACAATCTTCCTGAAAAAATAATATTAATAGGACTCATAATTATGGTCCCCTATAACATGGTCAATCTAGCCAGTTCATTAGTTATTAAAAGGAAATTTAATTTTAATCGTTTAGTATCAGGCTTATCCCTTTTTGCTGTGTCAGTTGCTCTTTTTATTATTAGCATGACAGCAATGAAATATATTGAAAGATTTCAAGAAAAGTTTATTTTTCTTGATGCAAGAACATCTACGACATGTGGTAGCCCAGAAAGCAAATCTCTTTATATTGAAAAAAATGAAAATCAGTGTTATAAAATATCAGGAAATAAATTCTCGGAGTTAAGACTAACTCTTGTAGATAAAAACATCCCGAATATAAATAATAAGGGCACTTCAACTTATGAACAAAAATAACTCTGCTAATTCATTTTCTATAGAAGCAAGGAAAGAAGCTTTTCGGAGAGCTGAAGCCAGTCTTTTTTTATCAAGTAAAGATCCCAAAGGCTCCTCATTTTTTAATGAAATAAAAAATAAGGTAATCAATGGAGAGCTAACCTATGAAGAGGCAAAGAGAGAAGTGTTAAATCATCACATTGAACAATCTAAAAATAAAATTAAAAAAGGCTAACATCCAGTTAGCTGTATTAGCTCAGGCTCGAACTGACAGTTTGCGTAGGCAAAATGCAACCAAATCTGACAGTCTGCTTTGAGCGAAAAGCGGACATTCAGCAGCTCTTCCCTGAGGCTATAGACTCTTGTCATTTACTCTAAAAGTAGGCTGATAAAAATCACCGTTTTTTTCAATCTTGTATCTTAACGACAACTTTACCCTTCGCATGTCCTCCAGCAAGATAGGCAAGAGCATCCTTGATTGCGGCAAACGGGAAAACTTTGTCGATTACCGGGACGATATGTTCCGCTTCTATGAGCTTACTTATCTGTGTAAGTTGAGCGCCATCTGGCCTTACAAAGAGAAATGAATAGCTTAGGCTCCTCTTCTTTGCAAGACGTATGATTTTGCGGCTCATCAGGCCAAATAGAAAACGAAGAAAGAGGTTTAATTGTCGATCCCGAGCAAAAGCAGCATCTAACGGCCCGATGAGAGAAATAATCTTCCCGCCTGGCTTAAGAATTCGAGTGGACTTTTCTATCGTATCTCCTCTCACAGTGCCCAAAACAATATCATAGCCACTCAGCACATTTTCAAACTCCTGCTTTTTGTAATCAACCACTTCATCTGCACCAAGACGACTCACCCATTCGACATTGACTGAACTTGTTGTCGTTCCCACTTTTGCGCCAAGGTGCTTCGCCAACTGGATGGCAAAACTCCCAATTCCTCCTGAACCAGCCGGGATGAAAACCTTCTGTCCAGACTGCAAACAGGCTCTTTCTGTGAGCGCCTGCCAGGCGGTGAGGCTTACCATTGGGAGTGAAGCTGCCTGCACAAAATCGATATTTGCAGGTTTAATGGCCGCGAGACTTTCAGGAACAACGGCAAATTCGGCAAGAGAGCCTGTACCTCTATCGAAAATACTCGCGAAGATTTCGTCGCCTGGCTTGAAACGCGTCACCCGGCTTCCTGTTGCAATCACAATCCCGGAGAGGTCGCTACCCAGTGTTGCGGGCAGCTTAAAATGCAAAACCGGTTTGAAAATTCCGGTGGGGATCATGTTGTCAATGGGATTGAGGCCTACAGCGTAAACCTTAACCAGAATTTCGTCAGGACCGATGGAAGGATAATCTATGTTATCAAATCCCAACTCAGGAGATTTACCATAGCGTTTAAACGTAAACGCTTTCATTGTCTTCGTATTCATTTGTTGTTTATCCTGTCGATTTTCCGGGTGCCAATATTGCTGAGTAAAAAAGCGGTTCCCAGTAGCAGCTCGATAAATACTGCAAAAAGAATTTGCCCGTTAACATGTCCTTTGTACCATTCGAACAAGCCAGACACGGCTAACATGAAAGATATCGTGCTAATGCCGGTGGCCAGAGCATATCGGGTTGGAGAAGGCTCAGCATTCCTCGCTAAAACACACATTGCTCCTGTTCCAGCGAAGAATGCAGCAGAACGTCGGCCGAGCACATCGGTACCTGGTGTGCTTTCAATCCCCCACAAGGCGAGGAGCTGTTCCGGGAAAATCATCCATACCGTAGCGAGGATGAAAAACAACACTGATGCCAGGATAGCCAGTCGCGAAAATTTCATTTTTATTCTCTCGCATCAAGCTGAAGACTATTTCTCACTACCTTATCCAGGATTTTTGAGGGCGCGAATTTGAGAAGAAAATTCAGTTTAGCCGCCAGCGTTCCCGCGGTATAACGCACTTTTGGTCGTAAATCCTCAGCAGCTTTAACCACTACGTCCGCCACAACTTCCGGACTTTCCGCTTCGGCCATTGCTTTGCTCACCACTTTCGTCAGCTTAGCCCGGATAAGGTCATACTCTTCAAGCCTGGCATCCGGTTCGATATTATTGGCTTCAAACTCGGTCTTTATGTAAGCAGGTTCAATGACAGAAACCCGGATACCCTGCGTGCGCAGCTCGTGATCAAGTGCTCCTGTGTATCCTTCGACTGCATGCTTACTGGCAGCATAAAGAGCCACATACGGCAACGGAACGATACCGAGTATCGAACCAATGTTAATGATACGCCCGCTGCCCCGACGGCGCATATGAGGGACAACAGCACGTGTTAACCTAACGATGCCCAGAAAATTGGTGTCGAAAATAAGCCTGGCCTGATCGAGAGAGCTTTCCTCTGCAGCTGCCGGAGCGACCCCGAAACCCGCATTATTTACAAGAAGATCGATCCGCCCCTCCAGGCGCAGCAACTCATCAATGGCTGCCTCAACAGAGACGTCGTCCGTCACATCCAGCGTCAATAACGGAAAAGGATGTGTTCCCGCCAGCGCGCCACGCCGACTTGTGCCGTATACCGTAAAACCCGCAGCTAAAAGTTTAGTCGCTGACGCTTTGCCGATACCTGACGAAGCGCCTGTAACCAGCGCTACACGTTTTGTTGTCATACTGAACGAGACCTTTATGATTTGTTTGAGATTTCTCATAGGGAATGAGAAAACCTGCTATCAGGGCGTTATGTTTTATTTGCCCGTCTGCAAAACACCTAAAAGATTGTTCTGCAGAGGGCAACTCTTTACTTAACGTGTTTTATATCGCTCTGCGGCTTCATCTTGTTTGATGTCTGAAAGCAGAGCCTGACGGGAAGCATCGAGGGTCTCCCAGTGTGCAGCATTCTGTAAAGGCGGGATGGTGACGAGTTCGCGACGATCAAAACCCACCAGGGCTGCATCGACTAACTCACCTACTTCCATCATTTTGGCAAAGTTACTGATGTCGATACCCGCACGATCCCAAATTTCCGTGTACGTCCCGGCAGGCAGTACCGCCTGGATATAAATACCCTTAGATGACAGCTCCAGACTCATTCCCTGAGACAGGAAAAGCACAAAGGCTTTGGTTGCACCGTAAACCGTCATTGCAAATTCCGGAGCGAGCCCAACGATGGAACTGATATTGACGATAGAACCTTCACCCGCTTTTACAAAGCGTGGTGCTACTGCATTTGCCAGTCTCGTCAGTGCCGTGACATTAAGCGCGATTAGGCGTTCTATCGATTCAGGCGTCTGCTCTGTAAAACTCCCGTACTGCGCGATACCTGCGTTATTGATAAGAATACCGATCTGCTCGTCTTCACGCAGACGCGCTTCGATAGTCGCTAAATCGACCGCTTGCGTGAGGTCGGCTGGAAGAACATCGACAGAAATGCCATTTTCCCGTCGCAGACGATCGGCCAGTATCTCTAACTTTGCTGTGTCGCGGGCGACCAGTACCAGGTCATGTCCCCGACGGGCAAATCGTTCAGCGTAAACAGCACCAATACCTGTGGATGCACCCGTAATGAGAACTGAAGCGTTAGTCATAAGTTGCTCTTCTTTATTAATGTGTAAACTGATTCCGCAATGTGCGATTCAGGTCGAACCGTGATATTCACAGATCTACTTGCTGGTTCCGGTAAGCGACGGATAATCGGTGTACCCTTGTGCACCACCGCCATAAAGCGTTTCAGGATTAAGTGAGGCCAGCGGCGCACCCGTCTTCAGTCTTTCAACCAAATCCGGGTTGGAGATGAACGGACGACCGAAGGCAAACAGATCGGCTTTGCCTTGCTCAAGCTGAGTGGTCGCCAGCGCCAGGTCATAGCCATTGTTACCGATCCAGGTGTTGTTAAAGCGTCGACGTAGTGAGTCGTAGTCGAACGGTGATACATCGCGCGGGCCGCCCGTAGCGCCTTCAACCACGTGGAGATACACGATGCCTAATGCATTGAGTTGCTCAGCGAGGTAGTCATATTGAGGTTGCGGATCACTGCAAGAAATTGCATTAGCAGGAGATACCGGCGAAATGCGCACGCCGGTGCGTTCAGCGCCAATCTCATCTTTTACGGCAGCAGTGACTTCTAACAGCAGGCGAGCACGATTCTCGACAGAGCCGCCGTATTCATCTGTACGCTGATTAGCACCATCTTTAAGGAACTGTTCCAGCAGATAACCATTCGCACCATGGATTTCGACTCCGTCAAACCCGGCGGCAATGGCATTTGCAGCTGCCTTTCTGAAATCATCGATGATCCCCTTTATTTCCTCCACTTCCAGCGCACGTGGTTCAGAAACATCAGCAAAACCGTTGTTCACAAAGGTCTTCGTCTCAGCGCGGATAGCGGACGGTGCGACTGGTGCAGCGCCACCAGGCTGTAAATCGACATGCGAAATTCGCCCTACGTGCCAGAGCTGTACAAATATACGCCCACCTTTGGCATGGACTGCGTCAGTCACTTTGCGCCAACCCTCTATTTGAGCTTGCGTATAGATCCCCGGTGTATCCTGATATCCCTGCGCTTGTGGCGAAATCTGCGTGGCTTCGGTAATCAATAATCCTGCTGAAGCTCGCTGGGCGTAGTAAGTCGCTGCCAGTTCGCCCGGTACCAGCCCGGCACCAGCCCGGTTACGCGTCAGGGGGGCCATCACGATGTGGTTGGCAAGTGTTATGGGGCCAAGATCATAAGGTTGAAATAATGCCTGGTTCGTCATGTTTATCCGCCTGCAAATGATTGGTTGAGGTACTGATTTAATGATGATGATCATAATCTAAAAAGTCAACCGGTTTGATTATGATCATCATCAATGTATAATCAGGCTCTATTTGAAGAGGGTAGAAACGTGAAAGTGTCAAAAGAGCAGGTTCGCGAGAACAGGATGCGAGTTGTTGAAACGGCCTCAGAACTTTTTCGTGAGCGTGGTTACGATGGTATCGGGATATCGGAACTGATGTCTGAGGCAGGGTTAACTCACGGTGGCTTTTACAAGCATTTTGGTTCCAAGGCAGATTTACTGTCTGAGGCCATGAGCTGCGGCTTTATGCGATCCGCAGAAAAAACGGAGGGTGTTAATCGGGAAAAATTTATTGAATATTATCTCTCCCGACAACATCGTGATGACATGGGAAAAGGCTGCGTGATGTCGGCTCTGGGTACTGATGCAGCCCGTCAATCTGAATCAATCAAAGAGACGTTTGCGGCCGGAATTGAGCGGCAACTGGAAGTTTTAGGAACCGAAAATGGCACGCGCGCTGACTTAATAAATACCATCGCGCATCTTGTTGGCGCCCTGGTGTTGTCTCGTGCCTGTCCAGATAATTCCGCTCTTGCTAACGAAATTCTGGATGTTTGTCGCGCGCGTCTTATCAGTCATGACTCTTGTAAGGGATGAATTTTCTGGTAAAAGAATTTTGCTGTGCGGTGCATTTAAATAAGTTGCGAATGTCCGCTTCTGGCACAGAGCGGACTGTCAGCTTAGGTTAAGCCCTATGCAGTAAAAGTGTAAGATCAAGTTTGATCTAATACAAGTTAGCCTCTTTTCACTAGTGAGCCATTTTATAGTCCCTTAATGCATTTTTAAGTAACTCAGTTTGCTCATCAGCATCATCATAATTATAAATTCCGGTAGCAGAATAATACTCTTCGATGCATAGAATATTTATCAATGGTTCACAAATCTCTTTAATAAACTCCTTGTTGTTATCGGCAAAAATAATTTTTATTCCTTCCAAAACAAAGCTATTATAATCAGCCATTATCCACCTCCTTACAGGTGTTTAGTGGAAGCGTCAGTTAACGTTACCGCGCTAACTGACGCGTCTAAATCAAGATTTTTTACTGCCAGTTAAACTATCACCCTCAAACTCACCCTGTTCGTGGTTACTCTGACGATCGGCGGTGTGTTTACGTATTTGATTCGCTATTTCCCCACCAACGGTCTGTTGTGATTGGATAGAATTAGTACTTCCCTTCATCATCTGATACTCCGCAGCTCCATTAGACAGCCCGCTCGCCATGTGAGAAGCCATGCGGCCAGCTCGTGAGAATGATGAAGCAAACCCCTGGCTTCCTCCGCTGACGCTACCTGTATTGCTCCCTGCATAAGAACCACCGGAACCGCCTGATGGTTGTCCTCCAGAAGTATCTACGGAACCGGTATCTTCCTCGCCGCCAAATCCTCCACCTGAACCACCTTTATAACCAGAACCAGATTCTTCGGCCATCGCCGCTTGGGCAGATTCAAATGCTGCTTTTAGAGCGGAAGCACCACCACTGACTTGAGCTGTAGCGCTCATTGCCATTGCCCCAGCGCCACTGATTGCAGTAGTAGCAGCGCCAGTAATCATACCTGCTCCAAAACCACCGATCCCTTGTAAGGACGCTCCTCCAACAACGCCTGACAACAACAACGGTAATTTATTCGTCAATACTAAAAGAATAATTGACGCCAGAAGTAAAACAATAAGACTATTAAGATCAGGAATATCATTTTTAATAATAGAAAAATACTGATCTATAAATGACTGCCCAATCCCAATGATTAATGTCATCGCAAATAACTGAATACCAATCGATAATACTGTGCGTAAGTAATTTATTGCAATATCAGAAGTCCATTTCGAGCCACCAAACCCAAGCAAAATAACTCCTGCATAACACAACACCCATGCAGAAACTAACATTATTAGCATATTTATCGCGATAAGCGCCATTACTACTAATACTATTATCGCGACGGTTATCATAATGGTCGAAATCATTGGAGACCAAATTGATGCTGCTGAACTGACCTTTGTTAATATCACAAAAGCCATATCAACTATGCTGGAGGGTGAAATACCAGTACTTGTTCCTAAAGCATTTGCTGCAAGTTGTCTCATTGAGTTAATTATAGATTGTGATATGGCTGGGCCGTTGATTAAAAGATAATAAAAAAAACCAATCACGGCAAAAAAACGAACTATTTCTGCAAGTGCACTGATTAAACCTTCCCCTTGCATCGCAAACATACCAAATGTCCAAACCATACTTATTAATACCAGCCCCCAGAAGAGCCAATTTGCATAATCACCAATTACTAATGACCATGTACTGGCTACTTGCTGAAACTTATCTAATAACGTATCAAGTAATCCGCTACTATCTAATTGACCAGCATAAGCATTTACAGAAAACAAAAAAATCATTCCCAAAAAAGTGAGTTTGCTTACTATTCTCATAATTACCATTCTCGCTTAGGGCTAGGATTGTTATTACTGCGCAGGGCACATTTATCGTAGTTATGTTCGTTCAATTTATTCTCTGGCGTCGATAAACAATCTTCATCTTTTTTATCGCAAGAGCATAGAATCAATGGAATGATTAGAATAAAAATGACCAAAAGTTTATCTTTCATTCAGCTACCCCTCACCAAATTCGCTTCGGGCTTGGTGTGTTCTCGCCAGCTAACGCTTTTTCATCAGCTACTATTTGTTGGGCCTCTTTATCGGCCTGAGCCTGTGCCATTGTTGCTGCAGCGTTTTGTTGGGATACCAGAAGCGAGCGGATTTGCAGCAACTGGTTCGTTTGAGCACTGGCAAGCTGGTTAGCGGCCTGAATTGCTTCCATTTGCCCTTGTGCGCTGGTTGCCTGAGTTTGCAAATCTGCAAGGTTATCAGCATCGCTTTGCAGTGTTTCCTGCTGTTCGTCGAGAGCCTTAAACACGGCGTCATTGGCCTTTTTACGTGCCTCAGAACTGTTCTGCTCAGCTTTACGAAGTGCGCTAATTTCATCCGTAGTACATTCAACATTACTGTTAAAACACGGTGATGAGCGGTAGTAATTCACGTCCTGATAACGTTTCAGATATGAATCAAGACTTCCGGCTTGATTTTTGTAGTAATTAAGGGTGTCCTGCGCCTGCAACAATTTGTTGATGGTCGAATTGGCCTGATCCCAGATATAGGCAGCAGGTGCGACTGTATTTTTGAGCATGTTTTCATACTGCTGCAGCTGCGTCTGGTACTGCTGGATCTGTTTTGCCACAGCCTGAACGTTGTTGACTGCGCTGATTGTGGTCTGCACCACATTAGTACCATCGATTACAGGGATACCGGCTGTCGCCGGTAATGCCATGATGGACGCCAGGAAGGAAGCTGCTAATGATTTTTTAGCTGCTAAAATCCCTCTCAGTGATGAAAATACTCGGAGCATTAACTTCATTTGCCCACCTCAATTTTAACTGATTATTGATATTGAAAACTCGTACTTTTAACAGATACAGATATTTAGGAAACCATAAATTTATTTGTCCAAGATTCTATCCATAATATTTCTTAGTTCTTGTCTGGTTGATTCTATTTTAGCAAGCAACGTTTTTATCAATGAGGGTGGAAAATCAACTGTGCGTGGATCGTTAGCTAACCACAGTTTAAGTAACCCACCAAGTCGACCAAGATCAGCATTTACTCGGCTAAGCTCTACAACCTGTTCAATATCTACAATAGACTCAACCTGATAACCCATTGCTACTTTACGAATGAAACTTGCTACACTTAAGCCAGATGCTTCTGCATTTTCCTGGATTTGCGCTTTTTCATCTGGCAAACAATAAACTTTAATTGGTGTACTATTTTTTCTAGTCTGAGAAACGGTCATATCATTCTCCATACAGGCGGTAGCCGATCAGCCTCGCAGAGCAGGACTCCGTTGAGCAGCCCAGCTGCGAATAAGGGAAGGTAAAGTAGAAGCACCGTTTACGGTGGGCCTACTTTACATGTCCTGCCCCACTGTTGCCGTTGTATATCTGTGTACCCATTGTGTATTTCGGTGTAAGCAGTGTGTTTTCTTGATGTATTTCTGCAGGTTTATTCATATATTAAGTGTGTAATGCATGTGTTTTCTGAAAGGAAACTGATTTAAATACCAAACTTTAAGATAATTATTCTCTCGGTTTTATCTTCGGTGGCCTACCTCGTTTCTTTTGAACCATTTCAGCACGCTGCATTAAATCGCGGTTTTCCAACTCTGATTCAACAGAATTATCTATCCACTCTTTAACATCTTCTCGACGCCACAAAAGCCGCTTATTGCCAGGAAGACGGCATCTGGGAGGGAGGCATTTAGGATTCCGAGTTGCATCACTACGGATACTTTTCACTGTTTTCTTCAAAGCAAAAGCTAACTCTTCGACGGTTATAAGTTCAGGCATAACTGGTTTCATAGCAGAACCTATCTCTCAGAAAATATTTTCAGGATTTTAGCCGCTAAAATTTTAGCCGCTAAATTTTGCAAACCAACGTTAAGAATTGAGAATACCCAAAAATTATCACCTGAAATATTTCTGTCAACACCTCAACAGCCAGAGGAAATAAAAAACCACTGGACCAGCTCTATTTTTTTGTTCGTTTTTTGCGCAGCAATAAGGTTTTAATAAGTCTTTTAGTATTTTGGTTATATATATGGTTAAAGATCTGGTTAGAGAACAATAAAACAATAGCTAATCCGTTGTTTTATAATTAATTTAAAAAAAATGCACTACCTCATATGTCAATAATTTGCCCCTCATATGTCATGAAATGGCCCCTCATATGTCATAAACACAAAAAAACAAGCACAGGTTATAAACATAGTTACTAACAGAATTTGTTGATAAATACACAGGATATACGCAAAAAATATAAATTGTTTAGCTAAACAAAATAGCAATAAGATAAATGAAACAAAATGTAAATTATGGATTTTGGCTATAGTTACCCACAAAGGTTAGCTAACCTTTGTGGTATCTCATAATTATGAGAGTACCATCATTAACAACGGATATATCGAAACGAGTAACAGTAAATGCTCCTCGATGGCTTGTTTAGCAAAACAAATCTAAACTTTACTAAGTATGTATGAAGGACAAAACCTGCTCCCAAATAGAAAGGAATGGTCAATGGATAGGTGTTTTTGCTGCATCGCTACGCTACTCGCAATAAAACCAGAAAGATAGGAATACTAAACCCGACAGGTGAGGCCGGGCTTGAGTATTTGTAGCTTTGGGCGAAGGGGACATCCCACATTAGACGAAAAAATTCTATAATGAATTGTTGAGGTAAGCAATTAGGTATTATCTAAAACAAGTTATCGCTGATGTAAAAGTTGTTATCTAACAAGTAGAAAGGTGAGAATTGTGATGACAAAAAAGGCTGAACCAAGCACTGTAGGTGAAATACTTAATGAAGAATTCTTGAAACCTATGAATATGTCTTTATGTAAATTAGCAGAATTGACAGGAATGTCTAATAGTAGAATAAGAAAAATTATAATACATAATGATCCAATAAACATAAAAGAAGCATTATTACTTGCTGAAGTATTTCACACAGATCCGGATTTTTGGATAAACTTACAAAATTTTCATCATGACTGGCATCAAAAATGTAACTGATATCAAAATCTGCCGTTAATAATGTGTATTATCAACGGCGTGCATTTAACAAGATTAATTATTCTCAATGCGGAATAATTTATTCTCTTGAGATAACTTCACAATGAAGTTTTTCTCGTCGCTCAATTCTTTTGGAAGTTTATCCTTCAATATAGATGCAACATACTGAATTTGAGATTTGTAACGTTCAACAAGATTAGCTATTCTGACCAGTTGATTGCCATGCATAAGTTCTTTTTTGTCATTTAACAAAAAATGAAAACAAGGAATGTTTTCTTCATCTGCAAATAAAATATATGCAATATCAAAACAAACAATTTCTCCTTGTTTTTTCCCTGAACTAAAATTGGTATTAAATGAACTGAATTTGTATATTTTTTTTCCTGTTTTGGATGCTGTAACAATATCATATTTCAAAGCATATTGTTCACCGTATAACTCTTGAGATACAGTTGAAAAATATTTATTGAACTTATTTACCTGAGATTGAACTTCTAGCTCAAAATCATCAGAAAATAAATTATTGTTAATAGCATCTACTTGAGCGTTTAACTCTTCGATATTCTTTTCAGTTTTTTCAATTTGGTTAATAATGGCTTCGAACTCACCTTTTTTTCGGTGTTTTTCATTCAATTCTAAGACTAATTCTTCAAGTTCATCAAACGAACCGCTTTTATTTATATTTTCAACTAGTTCTTTTTCTTTGACAAGAAGTGTAGTTAAATCTTCTTGAGTTTTACTAATCTCACTAGTTATTACAGGTAATTCTTTTGATATGAATTTAACTTTTTCTTCAACCATTTGGTTGTGGAAGGAAAGTAATGATTCAAATTTCACCTGAATATTCTTTATATTATTACTGGCTTCAGTATATAAATCTTTCAATTGATTAGTGTCAATTTCCATCTTGCCACTTTCAATATCTTTTACCGCCTCAACTATGAGTTCTTTCCGTAATTTAAGCTTACTTAATTTTGAACCTATAGTGCTCAATTGATACTTAATATCATCCAACGCATTGAGATCATTTTCAAAGTTAGGGTTGATATAGAAAGTAGACTTTTTCAGATCTAAATCATTAATTTCCGAAATCAATAATGCTAGTGATGTCTCATACGCTGTGCGAGTTTGTTTAGACTCCAACCTATTCTTGAAGGTTGTTTCCATTCGGATGCTAGCTAACAAATTTTGTTTAAGAGCTCCTTTTCCAAAATCACATCCAAGAAGAAATAAATGAAGGGTCTCATATTCATCATCACGAGTAAATGAGCTTAGTGTTCTCAGCGTATGGGTGACACTGAGTTCTTTATATCTTATATTATTAGATATTATTTGGGAAAAGGTAGGCTTATTACCATAATGGCCAGGAACTAATACGTCTGTTAACGTCTCTTCAAACTCTTCGATAGTTTTTTGTAGCCCATTAATTCTTCTGATACATTTTTTACGAGAGAGAAAATTTCGCTCAATGACGATGGTCTTAGCTAGCGGATCATCTAAATTCTCAACAAGTGTTAGGGTTATTAAAACCTCTGTTTCAATCAAGAAGTTTTTAACAAGTGTATATTCGCCCTTTTTAGTTTCTGGGTCAGTATAAATGCCTTTAGCATCTGCGCCTAAACAAAAATCGACTAACATTAATACTGTTGTTTTACCAACATTATTGCCAGTGGTTTTGGTTGACTCGATTGATGCCTCATCAACTGGCGTTTCATCAACGATCAAATTCAAACCAGCATGAAACTTTATTAAGCGTATAATCCCATCTTTATTGGCTATCTGGAGAGATTTTATGAACATATTCCAATTTCCCCTTTGGATTTAATTCAACTATTCCTGCTAGGTATAACCAGTCAAGAGATAAAACAAAAATTGATATAGACATTTCAATTTTTTTCTTTGTTTCGTAAAAAAGATCGATTAAATCAATTTCATCGAAACCTTTCAGCGCATCTATAATAAAACCGCCGTTATAATATAAGCTATCTTTAGGATGAATGTCCTTTGGTAACAGCATCATTCACTCCGTTAGGGTCTCTAAAAATTTTACAGCGTATGAACGCGTCAACTGCAAGTATACTAACACATAGTTCCAATTCCTCTAATGGTATTTGTGTAAAATTCGCACTTTTTCTGACCGTTTCTACAGAATCTTCAATTATTTTAAAAAATAGTTCATCACCAGTGTATTGAGAACTTAATTTAATAAAGATTGTTCTAAATGCAGATAAAACAGAAAGACTGGTGTTTCTCCCCATTTGATTGAACTCTGAATAAATACGAGAAACTTTGCCATGGTGAATTTTGTAATCATCAATAAGATATTCGGCCACATTCAAATTATTAAATGAAATTTTATCATTCACACTGAATGGTTGCGGAAAATCTGTAGTTTCAATATTAGAAAAATCTTCCTTTGCTAACGTATTTATAACAGCTGCGATATTAGTCTCAACTAGAACATCATCAGGTTCTTCTTGTAATTCGCTTTTAAGAAAGTTATGTATTTCTTTCTGCTTTGTTATATCAAGATGTAGGATGACATTAAGTATTGTTTTTACGTCATGGATATCTTTTTGGGGTATGAAGATTAAAGAATGTGGATTTTCGTATGTTTTAGTTCTTAAATCACTAGCGTCTCTTGAAATTGATATGAACTTGAATTGATGCCCTTGATATAGACTTAAATCTTTTTTTAAAGCCGATTCAATTTTTGTTTTAGTCGCGGTGGAAGAAACCTGTAAAACTATCTTACTATTCTTATCGATTAGATCTATGCCTTCAAAATTATGAGTTTCTTGATTTGTATTTTCTAGGGAATATCCGAATAGCAAATTAAAAAAGTACACATAAAAGTCTTCACAATGAAGATGATAGTCAAGTATATTTAACTTACCTCTTACTTCAATGCTACAACATAAAAATGTTAGCTTTCTCTCACATAAATTAAAATAAAGAGTTCTGTTCACAAATATTATCCTTAAGTTATCAATAATCCGATATTATGAACTCAGGTAGACCCGTAGAACCATCTAAAAATCTTACAACATCTATAGGCCGGTTCAAGCCATCATGAAAAGAGTTGCGATGTTTAGCTCATCTTTTCATTCAGAAAAAGGACTTTGCCACAATTTTGCCACACTCACAACGCGCAAAAACGCACGTAAGTGTTAAATAAGGCAAAACACTGCAACGGTAACTTGATGATCTTATAGGAAAAGATGGTGCCGATAATAGGAGTCGAACCTACGACCTTCGCATTACGAATGCGCTGCTCTACCAACTGAGCTATATCGGCCCTGAGAGGCCGGTTACGAATGTAACCACGGGGCAAAAGGTTAGATCTATCCGGGTGATGCGTCAATGCCCTTTTGAATCAAACGGCTATTTTTGCATCACCCGTGATTATTTACGCACGAATCGTATCGTCGCCGAAGCCGATCCACTTGTACGTGGTCAGCGCTTCCAGCCCCATCGGACCGCGGGCGTGCAGTTTCTGCGTGCTGACCGCCACCTCAGCGCCGAGGCCGAACTGGCCGCCGTCGGTGAAGCGGGTGGAGGCATTCACATACACCGCAGAGGAATCCACTTCGTTCACGAAGCGATCGGCATTGCGCAGCGTACGCGTCAGGATGGCGTCAGAATGCTGCGTGCCATGCTCACGGATGTGCGCAATCGCGTCGTCAAGATCGCTCACGATTTTCACGTTCAGATCCAGTGACAGGAACTCGTCGTCGTACTGCTCCGCGTTGACGGGAACGACGTTAGCCGGGCCATCCTGCAGCAGTGCGAGCGCACTGGCGTCAGCATGCAGCGTCACGCCGCTCTCTGCCATCTGTTTGCTCAGGGCCGGCAGGAAGGTGTTCGCTATGCCCTGATGCACCAGCAGCGTTTCCACGGTGTTACAGGTGCTTGGACGCTGGGTCTTCGCGTTCACGATAATCTTCAGCGCCGGTGCAATCTCAGCGCTGTCGTCTACCACGATATGACACACGCCAATACCGCCGGTGATCACCGGAATCGTCGACTGCTCGCGGCACAGCTTGTGCAGCCCCGCGCCGCCTCGTGGGATCAGCATGTCGATGTATTTGTCCATGCGCAGCATTTCGTTGACCAGCGCGCGGTCCGGGCTCTCAATTGCCTGCACGGCACCCGCTGGTAAGCCACACTCTTCCAGCGCCTGCTGAATGACTTTCACCGTCGCGGCGTTGGTGCGCCAGGTCTCTTTCCCACCGCGCAGAATAGCGGCGTTGCCGGTTTTCAGGCACAGGGAGGCGACATCCACCGTCACGTTTGGACGGGCTTCATAAATAACGCCGATAACGCCGAGCGGCACGCGACGGCGCTCCAGGCGTAAACCGCTGTCCAGCAGCCCACCGTCAATCACCTGCCCTACCGGATCGGCCAGATTGCAGACCTGACGAACATCGTCGGCGATGCCTTTCAGGCGGGCCGGGGTCAATGCCAGGCGGTCGAGCATCGCTTCGCTCAGGCCGTTGCGACGCGCTTCCAGTAAATCCTGCTCGTTGGCGAGCAAAATCTCCTGGGACTGAGATTCCAGATAATCAGCGATTTTTTCCAGCACGCGGTTTTTCTCGCGGCTGGAAAGGAGCGCCAGTTTGTAAGAGGCGGCCTTCGCGGCGACGCCCATTTGTTCCAGCATGTTCTGGCTCCTTAACGAATAATCATGTCATCGCGATGCACGGCAACCGGGCCATATTCATAGCCCAGAATGGCGTCGATCTGCTGCGAATGGTGACCCGCGATGCGGCGCAGGGCATCGCTGTTATAGCGGCTTACGCCGTGGGCGATGTCGCGACCTTCGAGGTTACGGATGCGGATCACTTCACCACGGGAGAAGTTGCCTGTCACGCTTTTAATTCCTTTAGGAAGTAATGAACTTCCTCGTTCCAGAATCGCGGCGGTCGCCCCTTCATCAACGACGAGTTCGCCCGCAGGCGGCGCGCCAAATATCCAGCGCTTTCGGTTTTCCAGCGGAGATTCCTGAGCGTGGAAGCGGGTACCAACGGAGATGCCTTCCATCACGTCGCCAATCACGCCAGGACGGCTGCCCGCGGCAATGATGGTGTCGATACCGGCGCGGCACGCCACGTCGGCGGCCTGCAGCTTGGTTCCCATGCCGCCCGTTCCGAGGCCGGACACGCTGTCACCGGCGATGGCGCGCAGCGCATCGTCGATACCGTGAACGTCGGTAATCAGCTCGGCTTCCGGGTTGGAGCGCGGATCGGCGGTGAACAAACCCTGCTGATCGGTCAGAAGCAGTAATTTATCTGCACCGGCCAGAATGGCGGCCAGCGCAGAGAGGTTATCGTTATCACCCACTTTGATTTCAGCGGTAGCAACGGCATCGTTCTCGTTAATGACCGGAACGATATTGTTGTCCAGCAGCGCGCGCAGGGTATCGCGGGCGTTCAGGAAGCGCTCTCTGTCTTCCATATCCGCACGCGTCAGCAGCATCTGCCCGACGTGGATGCCATAGATAGAGAACAGCTGTTCCCAGAGTTGAATGAGTCGGCTTTGTCCCACGGCGGCCAGCAGCTGTTTAGAGGCGATCGTCGCGGGGAGTTCGGGGTAACCCAGGTGTTCACGCCCGGCGGCAATCGCCCCGGAGGTCACAATTACAATACGATGCCCTGCGGCATGTAACTGAGCGCACTGACGTACAAGCTCAACAATGTGGGCGCGATTTAGGCGGCGCGATCCGCCTGTTAAAACACTGGTACCGAGTTTTACCACCAGCGTCTGGCTGTCACTCATGATTCTCTGCCGTTCAACGATAAGGGAAAGTAATGTCGAACGAACGTTTTAGCAGGAGTCAGCCCCGTTGCCAACTGCCTTAGCACATCGCGAAACACTTTGTTGCGCGGGCTCAGGAAGCGTAGCGGGAGAATTTGACACTTTTATTACCGAAATAATAAATCACAGTTTTTTAAAATTATTCTTAGTTTGTCATAAAAGTTTCATTCCAGAACGATAAAACCCTTCCTGTTTTTTCACGGGACTTAAGCATGAGCTTATCGTCCAGCGAATTTTTTAGCGCGTTTATAAGACAGGATCGAAAATGAAAAAGAGCACTCTGGCATTAATGGTTATGGGCGTAGTGGCTTCTGCATCCGTTCACGCAGCTGAAGTTTATAATAAAGATGGTAATAAGCTGGACGTGTACGGCAAAGTGAAAGCCATGCACTACATCAGCGATGATGCCACCAAAGATGGCGATCAGACTTACGTTCGTTTCGGTTTTAAAGGCGAAACCCAGATTAACGATCAGCTGACGGGCTATGGTCGTTGGGAATCTGAATTTGCGGGTAACAAAGCCGAGAGCGACTCCTCTCAGAAAACCCGTCTGGCGTTCGCGGGCCTGAAGCTGAAAAACTTTGGTTCTCTGGATTACGGTCGTAACCTGGGTGCGCTGTATGACGTCGAAGCATGGACCGACATGTTCCCTGAGTTCGGCGGCGACTCTTCCGCTCAGACCGATAACTTCATGACCAAGCGTGCGACCGGTCTTGCCACCTACCGCAACACCGACTTCTTCGGCGCGGTTGACGGCCTGGACATGACCCTGCAGTACCAGGGCAAAAACGAAAACCGTGACGCCAAGAAGCAGAACGGTGACGGTTTTGGTACCTCTCTGAGCTATGACTTCGGCGGCAGCGATTTTGCCGTCAGCGGTGCTTACACTAACTCTGACCGCACCAACGCGCAGAACCTGCTGGCGCGTGGTCAGGGGCAGAAAGCCGAAGCCTGGGCTACCGGTCTGAAATATGACGCGAACGATATTTATCTGGCAGCGATGTATTCAGAAACCCGCAACATGACGCCAATTTCTGGCGGATTTGCCAATAAAGCGCAGAACTTTGAAGTCGTTGCACAATATCAGTTCGACTTCGGTCTGCGTCCGTCCCTGGGTTACGTCCAGTCTAAAGGCAAAGATATCGAAGGTATTGGTGACGAAGATCTGGTGAAATATATTGACGTTGGCGCGACCTATTACTTCAACAAAAATATGTCCGCGTTTGTTGATTATAAAATTAACCAGATTGACGACGATAATAAACTGGGCGTGAGCAGCGATGATATCGTTGCCCTGGGTATGACCTACCAGTTCTAAGATTATCCGAATAAGAAAATCCCGGCAGATAAGCCGGGATTTTTTTTGCCCGGTGGCGCTACGCTTACCGGGCCTACGGGATAGTGCATTTTGTAGGCCGGGTAAGGCGAAGCCGCCACCCGGCGCTGTGACGCTATCAGGCGGTCAGCTTCACCGCTTCGCTGGAAAAATCATCCGCTGGCTCGAACTTAAGATCCAGGGTGGCCAGCAGTGCGCTCGCTTTGTCGTGAAACTCTTTCAGGGTATATTCCAGGCGATCGATCACTTCCTGATCTTTAATGGTGGTGGCCTGCCAGTTACCGTCTTTATTAAACAGGCCAAACTGGTAGCTATACGTAAAGCGTTTTTCCTCTGCTTCCATTTCCATCCACCAGCCCCAGAATTCACGTTTTTCGGGTGCAGGCTTCACGTTGACGCATACAGCCAGGCAGTCGAAAAAAAAGCGATTCTCTTCACACTGCTCTTCTCGAATATACGGGCCAAGAGCCATGAACTTCTTAATCAATCTACTTTTCGGGTGTCCACTCGGTAACGTCATTGCGATCTCCTTTTGTGAAGCCACTGTTTTACCAAACCAGCGAAATTTAGCAATCTATTAACACAATCTCTGAGCGATCCAGCGCGTAATCTCCTTCAGAGCTTTATCGAAATTCTGATAGACCGGGCTGAACGGCACCTCAAGCAATTTGCCATCCGCAGATGACGACGTGATTAAGCGCGACTCTTCTTCCGGACTGAACGGATCGTTTTTCCAGAACCCCGACAGCATCGGCGTCGGACAGCGACGTCCCAGCAACCCTTGCGTTTTTAACGAGTAGCGATTGAGCTCAACGCGCAGCGCTTCGTCTGATGCATCATGCATGCCAAGACGGCTGGCCAGCACATCAAGGTACATTTCGGGCACGCTCCCCTGGCGTGCGGGATCGCTGAGCAGAGCATGAACGACCGGTCCAAGGCAGGCGACAGCTTTCAGGCGGGAGGATTCAAGGTAAGCCAGACGCACCGCGACGTTTGCGCCAAAGCGGAAGCCGAATGCCGCCACGCGGGTGTGGTCAACCCACGGAATGTTTTCCAGCGCTTTTAGCGCATGCTGGTGCAGCAGGCTGGAATCCTGAGTCAGTTTCCATTTGGAGGAGAAGCCAATTGAGGGCATATCCAGCGTCAGCATCGCGATCCCTTTTGGTGCGAAGTAGCGCTCATACAGGCTGTAATAGTCAATTTGCAGAGAGTCCAGCCCGCCGCACATCAGCACGGTCGGGAACGGGCCTTCACCTTCGGGCATATGCAGGAACCCGGTAACGGGCGCCCCGCCCGGAACAGCGAACTCAAGCTCGCGCATCTGGCCCGGCAGGCGTTGAGCCGCCTCTTCGTAGGCGCGATTCGCCAGCGCCTGCGCCTGTTCAGCCAGCTCATCGCCTTTCAGATGTGGATACGCGGCAATGGCATAGAGGTTGGCCGCATGCAGCCAGTGTTTGCCGCTGCGCGTGGCATCCTCTTCCTGGCTGGCTTTTTGCTGCCAGAGCATCGCCTGTTTAGACCACTCGTAGATCCAGTTTCCGCCACGGTAGCCCACCACCGTATCATAGAGTTCGCTGTCGGTACGCTCGGCTTCACTCATCACGATACGTGCCTGCACATCAAGGATTTCACGGGGGTCGATACCGCGCCAGATCCACATCAGGCGGTTAATCATGCGATACCAGTGAGGCACGTTTTTACCGTCTAACGCAGACTGGACGGCAGGCTGAGTACCCGGATTGAAGCGACGCACCAGCGTCGACGTTTCAGGGTGTTTGAAACGGGGTTTGAAGAGAGTCTCGGTGAGATTCGCCTGCGTCATTGCATTGCCTCCATGAATACGTCGTATAGAGACTATTGTAACGCGCGTCAGACTAAAAAAAACAACGCCCGGCATCACCGGGCGTTAAATTAATTGCGGAACGTGATTAACGACCCGAGATAGGCGGTACGAAGACCACGCCCATATCCCATGGTTGTTCAATCCAGGTATCCTGCGGAATATCAATCACGTAATCGTCAACCAGCGGGCGGCCAGCAGGCTTCGCGAAGATAGTGACGAAATGTGCTTTCGGATACATTTCGCGGATAGCCACGGCGGTACCACCGGTATCCACCAGGTCGTCAATAACGATGAAGCCTTCACCGTCGCCTTCCGCGCGCTTCAGCACTTTCAGCTCGCGCTGGTTGTCATGGTCATAGCTGGAGATGCAGACGGTATCGACATGACGAATACCCAGCTCACGTGCCAGCAGCGCCCCCGGTACCAGACCGCCACGGCTGACGGCAATAATGCCTTTCCACTGTTCGGAAGGCATCAGACGCGCAGCCAGTTTGCGTGCGTGAATCTGCAACATGTCCCAGGTGACGACGTATTTTTCGCTCATGTGAAGTGTCCCAGCCTGTTTTTATACGGCTTAAAAAGTGTTCGAGGGGGAAATAGGTTGCGCGAGATTATAGAGATCTGACGCACTAAAAACCAGTGTTTAGCGCCCTCTGCCTGAGTTTTTACATGCTTTATGCTACCAGCCAGCAGAGAAAGTGGTATTCTCAGTTTCATCTCGCAAGCCTGACTTGTGGTAACTATTAACCTGCTAACCCTGTGACCTGCAACCCTGTTTGCAGCGCCTCGACAAGGAGACTTATCGTGTCTGAACTGTCTCAACTATCTCCGCAGCCGCTGTGGGATATTTTTGCCAAAATCTGCTCCATTCCACACCCTTCCTACCATGAAGAACAGCTTGCCGAACATATTATGGGCTGGGCGAAGGAAAAAGGTCTGCATGCGGAACGTGACCAGGTTGGCAACATTCTGATCCGCAAACCCGCCACCGCAGGCATGGAAAACCGTAAACCGGTTGTGCTGCAGGCGCACCTGGACATGGTGCCACAGAAGAACAACGACACCGTTCACGACTTCACCAAAGACCCAATCCAGCCATACATCGACGGCGACTGGGTGAAAGCGCGCGGCACCACCCTGGGTGCGGATAACGGCATCGGTATGGCCTCTGCGCTGGCCGTGCTGGCCGACGACAGCGTTGAGCATGGTCCACTGGAAGTGCTGCTGACCATGACCGAAGAAGCGGGCATGGACGGGGCGTTCGGTCTGCAGGCGAACTGGCTGCAGGCGGATATCCTGATCAACACCGACTCCGAAGAAGAAGGCGAGATCTACATGGGCTGCGCGGGCGGGATTGATTTCATCTCTACCCTGCCGCTGTCACGCGAAGCGATTCCTGCCGGTTTCCAGACCTTCAAGCTGACGCTGAAAGGGCTGAAAGGCGGCCACTCCGGCGGTGATATTCATCTGGGTCTGGGTAACGCCAACAAGCTGCTGGCACGCTTCCTGGCAGGCCATGCGGCCGAGCTGGATCTGCGTCTGGTAGACTTCAACGGCGGTACCCTGCGCAACGCGATCCCGCGCGAAGCCTTCGCCACCGTAGCGGTTCCAGCGGCAAAAGCCGACGAGCTGAAAAAACTCTCCACCGTGTACCTGGATATCCTGAAAAACGAACTGTCGGCGAAAGAGAAGAACCTGACCGTGGTGCTGGAATCCGTCTCCACGGAGAAAGCCGCGCTGACCGTGCAGTCTCGTGACACCTTCGTTCAGCTGCTGAACGCGACGCCAAACGGCGTAATCCGCAACTCTGACGTGGCGAAAGGCGTAGTGGAAACCTCACTGAACGTGGGCGTGGTGACCATGAGCGACGACAGCGCGGAGATCATCTGCCTGATCCGCTCCCTTATCGACAGCGGTAAAGAGTATGTGGTGAGCATGCTGGAATCTCTGGGCACGCTGGCGGGCGCGAAAACGTCTGCAAAAGGCAGCTACCCGGGCTGGCAGCCGGATGCAAGTTCTCCGGTGATGGCGCTGGTGCGTGAAACCTATCAGCGTCTGTTCAACAGCACCCCGAACATTCAGGTGATCCACGCCGGTCTGGAATGTGGCCTGTTCAAGAAACCGTATCCGGATATGGATATGGTGTCCATCGGGCCAACCATTACCGGCCCGCACTCGCCGGATGAGCAGGTTCATATCGAAAGCGTCGGTCATTACTGGACGCTGCTGACTGAACTGCTTAAGGCGATCCCAGTTAAGTAATACCCTCATCCCAGCCCTCTCCCACAGCGAGAGGGTGAAAAACCCAGGCCCGGTAAGCGTAGCGCACCGGGCTTTTTTACAATCCTAATACCAGCTGTCGCTCTAACTGCGGATCCAGCAGCGTGACGTGCAATCCCACCAGCCTGACCCCTCGTCCACCTCGTCGCTCTTCCCATGCCTTTTTTGCCGTCGCGATAAGATCGTCTTTGTTCAGACGCGGCCAGACGTGTTCCTGCGTGGTCTGCTGGAAATCGTTGAATTTGAGCTTGATGCCCTGACGGGCAATCAGCAGGTCCGGTTTTACCTTGCTTAAGCGTCGTTCCAGCTCAGGATAAAGCTGTTCCGTGATAATGGTTTCGCATTCGGACCAGTCATGAATATCTTCAATGAGGGTTCGCTCGACGCCGACGGATTTCCGCAGCCGTTCGCTGTTCACATCGCGATCGTCAATCCCCTGGCTGCGCTCCCACAGCACGCGGCCAAACTTCCCGAAGCGCTTGAGCAGCATGGCGAGGTCGCTTCGCTGCACGTCTTCGCAGGTGCGTAACCCCATGCTTTCCAGCTTTGCGGCGGAGACTTTCCCGACGCCGGGGATTTTGCCAAGCGGCAGCGTTTTTAAAAATGCAGGCACCTCTTCCGGCGTAATGACGTACTGGCCGTTGGGCTTATTTAAATCCGAAGCGATTTTGGCAAGGAATTTAACGGGCGCGACCCCCGCAGACGCCGTCAGATTCAGCTCGTTGAAAATCGTCTGGCGGATCTCCTGCGCCATCAGCGTGGCGGAGCCGTGGCAATGCACGCTGTCGGTCACATCGAGATAGGCTTCGTCCAGCGACAGCGGTTCTATCAAAGAGGTATAGCGGGAGAAGATTTCCCGAATATGAAGGGAAGCCTCTTTATAGGCGTCGAACCGCCCGGGCAGAAGCGTGAGATGAGGGCAAAGCTTTAAGGCCATCGCCGTCGGCATGGCGCTACGCACGCCAAATTTGCGCGCAGGGTAGTTGGCGGTGCTGATAACGCCACGCTGAACGCGGCTGCCGCCAATAGCGATGGGAATATCCCGCAGCGCCGGGTTGTCTCGCATCTCCACTGCGGCAAAAAAGCAGTCCATATCAACATGGATTATTTTGCGCATAGTAAGCCCTCACTCATCACTGGATAAGTATACAGTAAATAAATGAGGGTTGAGAAGCAGATGTAAGAATGCCGGGTGGCGGCGTTGCCTTACCCGGCCTACAAAAACTTAAATAATGCGCTGCTGCTCGCGCGCCATGCGTTTTTTGCGGGCGTCGCACGGTTCCGGGCAGTCGCAGACCTTCTCCATGCCAATGGAGGAAATACCGCCGCAGCTGCCCTGAATGCTTTTCCGCTTAACGATCCAGCCTAAAGACATGCCAAAGATGACAAGTACAAAAACCACAAAGGTTGCCAGAAACGTCAGCATCATCAGCCTCCAAAGTCATCGAGCATGATGTTCTCATCTTCGACGCCGAGATCTTTCAGCATCTTAATCACGGCGGCGTTCATCATCGGCGGACCACACATATAGAACTCGCAGTCCTCGGGAGCCGGGTGCTGCTTGAGGTAGTTTTCATACAGCACGTTGTGGATGAACCCCGTATAGCCCGTCCAGTTATCTTCCGGCTGCGGATCGGAGAGCGCCACGTGGAAGGTAAAGTTCGGGTTTTCACGCGCCAGCTGTTCAAATTCATCATCGTAGAACATCTCACGCAGCGAACGCGCCCCGTACCAGAAGCTGATTTTACGCTTGCTGCCGAGCCGCTTGAGCTGGTCAAAGATGTGCGAGCGCATCGGGGCCATGCCGGCACCGCCGCCGATAAAGACCATTTCCGCGTCGGTATCTTTCGCGAAGAACTCCCCGAACGGGCCGGAGATGGTCACCTTATCGCCCGGCTTCAGGGACCAGATGTATGATGACATCACGCCCGGCGGCGCATCCGGCACATTTGGTGGCGGCGTGGCGATACGCACGTTGAGCATGATAATGCCCTTCTCTTCCGGGTAGTTGGCCATCGAGTAGGCGCGCAGCGTCGGCTCTTTTACCTCTGATACAAAGCGGAAGAGATTGAATTTGTCCCAGTCGGCGCGGTACGCCTGCGGAACGTCAAAGTCCGCATACGCCACGGTATGCTCAGGGCACTCAATCTGAATGTATCCTCCGGCGCGGAACGGGACATCTTCCCCTTTCGGCACCCGCAGCTTCAGCTCTTTGATAAAGGTAGCTTTGTTATCATTAGAGATAACTTCACATTCCCATTTTTTGACGCCGAAAATCTCTTCCGGCAGTTCAATCTTCATGTTCTGACGCACTGCGACCTGACAGGCCAGACGGCAGCCCTCTTTTGCCTCACGCTTTGTGATATGCGACAGCTCGGTGGGCAGAATATCGCCGCCACCCTCTTTTACCGTCACGCGGCACTGCCCACAGGAGCCGCCGCCGCCGCAGGCCGAGGAGACAAAAATTCCGTTACCGGACAGCGTGTTGAGCAGCTTATCTCCCGCAGGCGTGCGGATCTGATTCTGCGGATCGTCGTTAATATCAATCACCACGTCGCCGGAATTCACCAGCTTCGCCCGCGCCGCCAGAATGAGCCCTGACAGCACCAGTACAATCAGCGTGAACATCACCACGCCAAGAATAATTTCCATCTGTTAGCCCTTATAGCTGCACGCCGGAGAAGGACATAAAGCCCAGTGCCATCAACCCGGTGGTAATAAAGGTGATCCCTAAGCCACGCAGGCCTGCAGGCACGTTGGCATATTTCATTTTTTCGCGGATCCCCGCCATGGTGACAATCGCCAGCATCCAGCCGATGCCGGAGCCGAAACCGTACACCACGGATTCACTGAAGTTGTAATCACGCTGAACCATAAACGAGACGCCGCCGAAGATGGCGCAGTTCACCGCGATCAGCGGCAGGAAGATCCCCAGCGCGTTGTACAGCGACGGGAAGTACTTATCGAGGATCATCTCCAGGATTTGCACCAGCGCGGCAATCACGCCAATAAAGGTGATGAAGTTCAGGAAGCTGAGGTCAACCCCTTCCACCAGCGCGCCGTCCCGCAGCACAAAGTTGTAGACCAGATTGTTAATCGGTACAGATAAGCCAAGCACCACGGTGACCGCGATACCCAGCCCAAATGCCGTCGACACTTTTTTGGACACCGCAAGGAACGTACACATGCCGAGGAAAAACGCGAGCGCCATGTTTTCAACAAACACCGCGCGCACAAACAAACTCAGGTAATGAGCCATCGTCGGTTACTCCTTTTCCTGCTGTTCTGGTCTCAAGGTACGAATCAGCCAGATCAACAAACCGATAATGAAAAATGCGCTGGGAGCCAGCAGGAACAGGCCGTTTGGCAGATACCATCCACCGTTTTGCACCGTGTCCAGCACCGTGATGCCAAACAGCTTACCGCTGCCAATGAGCTCACGCAGGAAGCCAACGGTCAGCAGGATCACACCGTAGCCGAGGCCGTTACCGATACCGTCCATAAAACTCGCCAGCGGCGGCATTTTCATGGCGTAGGCTTCCGCACGCCCCATCACAATACAGTTGGTGATGATCAGCCCGACAAACACCGAGAGCTGTTTGGAGGTTTCATAGGCGAAGGCGCGCAGCAGCTGATCGACCACGATCACCAGCGAGGCGATGATCGCCATCTGCACGATGATCCTCACGCTGTTGGGAATGTGGTGGCGGATCATCGAGATAAACATGCTCGAAAATGCCGTGACCAGCGTGACCGCCAGCGTCATCACCACCGCCGTTTCCAGCTTGGTCGTCACCGCCAGGGCTGAACAGACGCCCAGCACCTGCAGCGTAATCGGGTTATTGGCCAGCAGTGGGCCAATGAGCACCTTTTTGACTTCTTTCAGTTCACCGGTATCAGCCATTGTTCAGCGCTCCTTCACGTACGTTTTTCAGGAAAGGACCAAAACCCAGCTCGCCCATCCAGAAATCAAAACTGTGCTGCACGCCTTTGGAGGTGAGCGTGGCGCCGGACAGCCCGTCGACGGCGTAGTCGTCACCGGGACGTGCCGCCCCTTTCATCACCTTCAGCGCAGGCAGACCGTTATCGTCGAGCACTTTCTTACCGATAAACTGTGCCCGCCAGTTCGGGTTTTCTACTTCGCCCCCCAGCCCCGGCGTTTCGCCCTGGTCGTAATACGTAATGCCTTTTACGGTACGGCCATCCGTATCAAGCGCCACAAAGGCATACATCATTGACCACAGGCCGTTGCCGTAGACAGGAAGCACCACTTCCTGAATGCGTTTTTGGGGGTCACGCACCAGATAAATTTCGGCGAGATTGCTGCGGCGCTTAATCCCGGCGGGATCTTGCGATGCCTCGAGCGTCAGGCTCATCTGCGGATCTTTCAGCGCCAGCGCCTGGTTATACTTCGCCGGATCTTTATCCAACAGCTGGCCGGTTTTCAAATCCACCAGACGCGGTGAAATACGCTCCGCAAATACCGCCGAGACGTCGTCTGCACTCATCCCTTCCTGCATCAACCCGGCCACGGCCAGTATGTTGCGCTGTTTATCCAGCGCACGTTGCGCCTGCTGCAGGGGTTTTAACCCCACGGCAGAGCCGGCCACGACAATCGAACAGACCAGACAGAGCACCAGCACCACCAGCAGCGTTTTGCTGATACTGTCGTTATTTTTAACTTCAGCCACGCGCCTTCCTCCGCTTAATGTTGGCCCGCACCACCAGGTAATCGAAGAGTGGCGCAAACAGGTTGGCAAACAGAATGGCCAGCATCATTCCTTCCGGGTACGCCGGGTTGACCACGCGGATCAGGACACACATCGCGCCAATGAGCACGCCATAGCTCCATTTACCTTTGTCCGTAAACGAGGCAGAGACGGGGTCGGTTGCCATGAACATCATGCCAAACGCGAAGCCACCCAGTACCAGATGCCAGTACCAGGGCATGGAGAACATTGGGTTGGTGGTCGAACCGATAACGTTGAACATCGTGGCGGTCAGCACCATGCCGATCATCACGCCCGCCACAATTCGCCAGGAGGCCACGCGCCCAAACAGGATGATCGCTCCACCAATCAAAATCATCAGCGTTGAAACTTCACCAATGGAACCCGGAATGTTGCCAATAAAGGCATCAAACCAGGTCACAGGCTGACCCGTCGCGTTGTTCACCAGCGTTTCGCCGCCGTGTGCCGCCCACTGTGAAAGCGGTGTCGCGCCGGAAAAACCGTCAGCTGCCGTCCAGACCAGGTCGCCGGAGATTTGCGCCGGATAGGCAAAGAAGAGGAACGCACGCCCCGCCAGCGCCGGGTTAAGGAAGTTCCGCCCGGTGCCGCCGAAGATCTCTTTGGCAATGACCACGCCAAAGCTGATGCCCAGCGCTGCCTGCCAGAGCGGTAGCGTCGGGGGAACAATCAGGGCAAACAGAATAGAGGTCACGAAGAAGCCTTCGTTGATCTCATGTTTACGGATGATAGCAAACAGCACTTCCCAGAAGCCGCCCACGATAAAGACCGTGATGTAAATCGGCAGGAAGAACACCGCCCCCAGCGTCATCATGCTCACCCAGCCCGCGTCTGGCGCAAAGCTCACCCCTAACGACTGGGCCAGACGGTAGTGCCAGTCAGACTGAAGCACCTGCGCCAGCTGCTGCGCATCGTACATGTGGTGCAGCGCCGGAATGGTCTGCAGACCGACGTTGTACATCCCCCAGAACATCGCCGGGAAGACCGCAAACCACACCAGGATCATCATCCGCTTAAGGTCGATGGCGTCACGGACGTGCGCCGCTCCTTTCGTCACCAGCCCCGGCGTGTAGAAAATGGTCGCCGTGGCTTCATACAGCGGGTAGTACTTTTTGAGCTTCCCTTCGGTAAAGTGCGGCTCAATTTTTTCAAAGAGGTGTTTTAAGCCCATCGGTTATCCTTCCTGCTCAATGCGGGTTAACACCTCGCGCAATACCGGTCCATATTCGTATTTTCCCGGACAGACATAGGTACAGAGCGCCAGATCTTCTTCGTCCAGTTCCAGACAGCCCAGCGCCTGCGCGCTGTCGGTATCGCCAGCGAGCAGATCGCGCAACAGCATGGTCGGCAGAATATCCAGCGGCATGACGCGCTCGTAGTTGCCAATCGGGACCATAGCGCGCTCGCCGCCGTGCGTACTGGTCGAGAAGCTAAACAGCTTATTACGCAGGAAGTGCCCCAGCGTGGTACGGGTGACGGAGTATTTTTCCGCACCGGGCAGCACCCAGCCGAACAGCTCTTTCTCGCGGCCTTCCTGCACAATGCTGACCTGCAAATGGAAACGTCCCAGATAGGCGTGCGCCTGCACGGCATGGCGGCCACTGAGGACCGAACCGGAAATCAGCCGGTTTTCGCCTGCCTTGGTTTCTTCGTTCAGCAGTTCATTGATATCAGCGCCAATCAGCGTCTTCACCAGACGCGGGTTTGCAGCCTGCGGCCCACCGATGGCGATGATGCGTTCCGCGCACAGCTCCCCGGAGGTGAAGAGCGTACCGATGGCGATGACGTCCTGATAATTAAGATGCCAGACCTGTTTCGTCAGGCTCACCGGCTCAAGGAAATGGATGTGCGTCCCGACCAGACCCGCCGGATGCGGGCCAGCAAACTCATTAAACGTGACCTGCCCCTGAGGATGACCGCCAAGCTTGCCGCCACCGGCCTGGCAAACGTGGACTTTTCCCGACGTCAGACGGGTTAAAACGGTAAGCCCGGCATCAAAGGCTTTGCGCTGTGCCAGGATAACCGGCTGCGGATCCACGCTGAGCGGGTTGGTATCCATTGCCGTGACGAAAATCGCGGCCGGTTCCGTGCCGGGAACCGGGGATTTACTGAAGGGACGCGTGCGAAGCGCGGTCCATAAGCCGGACGCCAGAAGCTGAGCCTGAACAGCCTCACGGCTCAGCGACGCGAGGTCTGCGGCATCGTAACGGGCGAATTCACGCTGTTCATCGCCTTCAATGCGGATCACCACCGACTGCAGAACGCGCCGTTCGCCACGGTTGATCGCCACAACGGTGCCGCTCGCGGGGGCTGTAAACATCACGCCGGGATTTTTTTTGTCCTCAAAGAGCGCCTGGCCTTTGATCACGCGATCGCCTTCCTGTACCAACATCGAAGGACGCATTCCCAGGTAGTCGTCGCCCACAATGGCGACATGACGGACACTTGCGCCTGTCGAAACGTGCTGCGCGGGCACGCCTGCAATCGGCAGATCAAGTCCTTTTTTGATTTTAAACATGTGGTTAGCAGGTTTCCATGAACAACAATCCAGTGGCCGCGAAGTGTAACATTTTCCCCTTCTCGCGGGCAGCGAATCCGCCGTCGCGCGCGCCAAATTGCGAGCTAATGCGCAAAGTTCCTGGAGCTATCGCGATTTTGATGGTTTATAAAGTAAAACTAATTTGTAAACTCACCGCCCGGCTCTTGCGAAAATCTATAGCGGTGCTAATGTGAGCGCTCCTAACAGAATAATCTGATTTCGGGTCTCTTTTGCCGTCCTGGCAAGTTGGTCATGGTTTTATCAAGGAACTAGTAGTATGCGTAAAATCGCATTGTTCATTGCGATGCTTCTGATTCCGTGCATGTCGTTTGCCGGACTGCTCAGCAGTAATAGCTCAACGACGCCGATCAGCAAAGAATATAAACAGCAGTTAATGGGATCGCCGGTTTATATTCAGATCTTCAAGGAAGAACGCACTCTCGATCTGTTTGTAAAAATGGGTGAGACGTATCAGCTGCTTGATAGCTACAAAATCTGTAACTACTCCGGTGGATTAGGGCCAAAACAGCGTCAGGGCGATTTCAAAAGTCCGGAAGGGTTTTACAACGTTCAGCGTAGCCAGCTCAAACCAGACAGCCGTTTCTATAAAGCCATCAATATCGGTTTCCCGAATGCCTATGACCGTGCACACGGTTATGAAGGTAAATACCTGATGATCCACGGTGCCTGCGTGTCTATCGGCTGCTACGCGATGACCGATTCCGGCATTGATGAGATTTTCCAGTTTGTCACCGGCGCGTTGGTCTTTGGTCAGCCAAACGTTCAGGTCAGCATCTATCCGTTCCGCATGACGGATGCCAACATGGCGCGTCACAAGTACTCGTACTACGCGGATTTCTGGAAACAGCTGAAACCCGGCTATGACTACTTCGAGCAGACTCACAAGCCGCCTGTTGTCTCGGTTGTGGATGGCCGTTACGTGGTCAGCAAGCCGCTGAGCCACGAAGTTGTCCATCCACAGCTGGCGTCAAATTACACGGTCCCCGAGACAAAATAGCACCCACTCGCCTGGCATAATCTTTTGCCAGGTTTCGTTGCCCGTCAGCGGCTGCGTTGCAATAACAGTGACCACATCGTTCGGTGTGGTCTCCTTCTGAAAGTCTATCTCCACATCCTGATCGAGCAGCGTTGCCACGCCAAACGGCGCACGGCGGGTGATCCAGAACAAATTCGTCGAGCAGAACGCCATCACATAGCGGCCGTCTGAGAGCAGCATGTTGAACACGCCTTTTTCGCGTAGCTCGGTCGCCAGCGTTGCGATGTATTTAAACACGGCAGCCATGTTGCCTGGCGTGCGGGGATAGCGCTCCGTCAGCTTGTGCAGCAGCCAGCAGAAGGCTTTTTCGCTGTCGGTTTCGCCTACCGGGCGGAAATTGCCCGTCTCCAGCGACTTATAGCCCGTGAGTTGCCCGTTGTGCGCGTAGGTCCAGTTTCGGCCCCACAGTTCCCGGGTAAACGGATGGGTATTTTCCAGCGCCACTTCGCCACGGTTAGCCTGGCGAATATGGGCGATCACCGAGCGGGACTTGATAGGATAGTCCTGCACCAGTTTGGCAATCGGTGAGTTAAAGCTGGGCTGTGGATCTTTGAACGTGCGACACCCTTTGCCTTCGTAGAAGGTGATGCCCCAGCCGTCTTTATGCGGCCCGGTTCCCCCACCGCGCTGAACCAGCCCAGTGAAGCTAAAGCAGATATCGGTTGGCACATTGGCGCTCATCCCGAGCAGTTCGCACATACATCACCTCCACAACAGCGGGGGGCACCGGCGCCCCCCAGCGAAGTCTTACTTAGCCATCTCTTTTTCGATCAGCTGGATCAGGATGTGGATCACTTTGATGTGAATTTCCTGAATGCGGTCAGCATAACCGAAGTGCGGAACGCGAATTTCAACATCCGCCGTACCGTCCATCTTACCGCCATCTTTGCCCGTCAGGGTGATGACTTTCATCCCTTTTTCACGCGCGGCGGCGATCGCTTTGATCACGTTACCGGAGTTGCCGGAGGTAGAGATCCCCAGCAGCACGTCGCCTTCACGGCCTACCGCTTCAACGTAGCGAGAGAAGATGTGGTCGTAACCGAAGTCGTTGCCTACGCAGGAGATGTGGCTCACGTCGGAAATCGCAATCGCCGGGTAGCCAGGACGGTTTTCGCGATAGCGTCCGGTCAGCTCTTCTGCGAAGTGCATCGCGTCACAGTGAGAGCCGCCGTTACCGCAGGAGAGCACTTTGCCACCCGCTTTGAAGCTGTCGGCCAGCAGGACCGCCGCGCGCTGAATAGCGTGAATATTGGCATCATCTTTCAGAAAGTTCGCCAGCGTTTCCGCCGCTTCGTTCAGTTCGTTACGAATAAGATCCTGGTACATGAGGATAATCCTTCAGTATTGATGAAATAACACAGTGGAGTGTACCGGATAGCGGGAAAAGCGAGAAGCTAAAGCCATGCGAAACGTCCGGCGTTTTGCTTTTTCGTGCCGGGTAAAACGCGAACAATGTGAACCAGGTTGTAATTATTTTGTAAACACATTGCTAAAGGAAATAACATCAACTACAACCATATCATCACAAGTGGTCAGACCTCCTACAAGCAAGGGAGCTTTTCTTTATGATGATTTTGAGCATTCTCGCAACCGTTGTTCTGCTCGGTGTGCTGTTCTATCACCGCGTAAGTTTATTCCTGAGCAGCCTGATTCTTCTGGCCTGGACGGCTGCGCTTGGCGTCGCAGGTCTCTGGACTATCTGGCTTTTAGTCCCTCTTGCCATCATCCTTCTGCCGTTTAACTTTGCCCCGATGCGTAAATCAATGATTTCTGCACCGGTGTTCAAAGGCTTCCGCAAGGTGATGCCGCCCATGTCGCGTACTGAAAAAGAAGCGATTGATGCGGGCACCACCTGGTGGGAAGGCGACCTGTTCCAGGGTAATCCGGACTGGAAAAAGCTGCATAACTATCCGCAGCCGCGTCTGACCGCGGAAGAGCAGGCGTTTATTGACGGCCCGGTAGAAGAAGCCTGCCGTATGGCGAACGACTTTGCTATCACCCATGAAATGGCCGATCTGCCGCCAGAGCTGTGGGCGTACCTGAAAGAGCATCGCTTCTTCGCGATGATCATTAAGAAAGAGTACGGCGGTCTGGAATTCTCCGCTTACGCTCAGGCTCGCGTCCTGCAAAAGCTGGCAGGCGTTTCCGGCATCCTGGCGATTACCGTTGGCGTGCCTAACTCCTTAGGCCCGGGCGAACTGCTGCAGCATTACGGTACCGAAGAGCAGAAAGATCACTACCTGCCGCGTCTGGCTCGCGGTCAGGAAATCCCTTGCTTCGCGCTGACCAGCCCGGAAGCAGGCTCCGATGCGGGCGCGATTCCGGATACCGGCGTGGTCTGCATGGGCGAGTGGCAGGGCGAGCAGGTGCTGGGCATGCGCCTGACCTGGAACAAGCGTTATATCACGCTGGCCCCTATCGCCACCGTGCTGGGTCTGGCCTTTAAGCTCTCTGACCCGGAAAGACTGCTGGGCGGCGAAGAAGATCTGGGCATTACCTGTGCGCTGATCCCAACCTCCACCCCGGGCGTTGAGATTGGTCGTCGTCACTTCCCGCTGAACGTGCCGTTCCAGAACGGTCCAACCCGCGGCCAGGATATCTTTGTGCCGATTGATTACATCATCGGTGGCCCGAAAATGGCCGGTCAGGGCTGGCGTATGCTGGTGGAATGTCTGTCGGTGGGCCGCGGCATTACCCTGCCGTCGAACTCAACCGGCGGTCTGAAGTCGGTGGCGATGGGGATTGGTGCCTACGCGCACATCCGCCGTCAGTTCAAAATCTCCATCGGCAAGATGGAAGGTATCGAAGAGCCGCTGGCGCGTATCGCGGGCAACGCCTACGTAATGGACGCTGCCGCCACGCTGATTACCTACGGCATTATGCTGGGCGAAAAACCGGCCGTACTGTCGGCCATTGTGAAGTACCACTGTACCCACCGCGCGCAGCAGTCAATTATTGACGCGATGGATATCGCGGGCGGTAAAGGCATTATGCTCGGCGAAGGCAACTTCCTTGCGCGCGGCTATCAGGGCGCACCGATTGCCATCACCGTGGAAGGGGCAAACATCCTGACCCGCAGCATGATGATCTTCGGTCAGGGCGCAATTCGCTGCCATCCATACGTGCTGGAAGAGATGGCCGCGGCGCAGAATAACGACGTGGATGCCTTCGATAAGCTGCTGTTCAAACATATCGGTCACGTGGGCAGCAACAAGGTGCGCAGCTTCTGGCTGGGCCTGACGCGCGGTCTTACCAGTTCGACGCCAACCGGCGATGCAACCAAACGTTATTATCAGCATCTGAACCGTCTGAGCGCCAACCTGGCCCTGCTGTCCGACGTTTCCATGGCGGTACTGGGCGGCAGCCTGAAGCGTCGCGAACGTATCTCTGCCCGTCTGGGCGATGTGCTGAGCCAGATCTTCCTGGCCTCTGCGGTCCTGAAACGTTACGACGACGAAGGCCGTCAGGAAGCGGATCTGCCGCTGGTGCACTGGGGCGTGCAGGATGCGTTGTATCAGGCTGAACAGGCGATTGACGATCTGCTGGCGAACTTCCCGAACCGCCTCGTGGCTGGTGCCCTGCGCGTGGTGATCTTCCCGACCGGTCGTCACCATCTGGCACCGTCCGACAGGCTGGACCACAAAGTGGCGAAGATCCTGCAGGTTCCGAGCGCAACCCGTTCCCGTATCGGTCGCGGTCAGTACCTGGCACCGACGCCGCATAACCCGGTGGGTCTGCTGGAAGAGGCGCTGCTTGACGTGATGGCCGCCGATCCGATTCACCAGAAGATCTGTAAACAGCTGGGCAAAAACCTGCCGTTTACCCGTCTGGACGAACTGGCAAAACAGGCGCTGGCCGGTGGCATTATCAATAAAGATGAGGCCGCTCTGCTGGTGAAAGCCGAAGAGAGCCGTCTGCGCAGCATTAACGTGGATGATTTCGAACCGGACGAGCTGGCGACGCAGCCGGTAAAGCTGCCGGAGAAGCACCGTAAACCTGAAGCGGCATAACGCGTTTCGCTTACCTAAACCCCGCCTCGCGCGGGGTTTTTTATTGCCACATTTTCTCGTTATGTCGTGCTACAGTGTCAAAAAGTGGTCGTTTGAGGAGTCTGTATCGTGCCTGGTCTGAAGATTTCTATTTTGCAGCAACCTTTAGTGTGGATGGATGGCCCCGCCAACCTGCGCCACTTCGATCGTCAACTCGAAGACATTACCGGGCGCGATGTGATTGTCCTTCCGGAAATGTTCACCACCGGCTTCGCCATGGAAGCGGCAAAACAGTCAATGCAGCAGGAGGAGGTGGTCGCCTGGATGCATGCCAAAGCGCAGCAGACTAATGCGCTGATCGCCGGCAGCGCCGCCCTGCAGACCGAACGCGGGCCGGTGAACCGCTTCCTGCTGGTCGAGCCGGAAGGAAAGGTGCACTTCTACGACAAGCGTCACCTGTTCCGTATGGCGGATGAGCACCATCACTATGAAGCCGGTAACGAACGCGTGGTGTTCGAGTGGCGCGGCTGGCGTATTCTGCCGCTGGTCTGCTACGACCTGCGCTTCCCGGTGTGGTCGCGTAACCGCAACGATTACGACCTGGCGCTGTATGTTGCCAACTGGCCTGCACCGCGCTCCCTGCACTGGCAGTCGCTGCTCGTGGCGCGCGCGATTGAGAACCAGGCGTACGTGGTGGGCTGCAACCGCGTGGGGACGGACGGCAACGGGCATCACTATCGCGGCGACAGCCGGGTGGTGAATCCGCAGGGCGAGATCATCGCCACCGCCGAGCCGCATCAGGCGACGCGTATTGATGCGGAGCTGTCCTTGACGGCGCTGAAGGAGTACCGGGAGAAGTTTCCGGCGTGGCAGGATGCGGATCCTTTTAGCATTGAGTGAAAATAAAGCCGGGTGGCGGCTACGCCTTACCCGGCCTACCAATGTTGCTCGCTTCTTTTAACTCACCAGCGCCTGCCCGTCTTTGCGGCTTTCCGTCGCGGCCACGTAGTGTCCTTCCGGCAGACGGTAAATCACCTGCGCACCACCGAAGTTGTAATCCTGAAGCGGATCTTCCACCACGATCTGATGCCCGCGCTCGCGCAGCGCGGCAATCGTGTTGCGATCGAACGTCGATTCAACGATCACCTCCCTGCCCTGCACCACGCGCCAGCGCGGCGCATCGATTGCCGCCTGCGGGTTTTGCCCGTGCAGCATGATGCGCAGCGCCATCTGCATGTGCCCCTGCGCCTGCATCGGGCCGCCCATCACGCCGAAGGACATCAGCGGCTTGCCGTTGCCGTCCATCGCAAAGCCCGGAATGATGGTGTGGAACGGGCGCTTGCTGCCCGCCAGCGCGTTCGGGTGATTTGGATCCAGCACAAAGCCACAGCCCCGGTTTTGCAGGCTGATCCCGGTATCCGGCACCACAATGCCTGAACCGAAGCCCATATAGTTGGACTGAATAAACGAGACCATCATCCCGCTGGCGTCCGCGGTGCTGATGTAGACCGTGCCGCTCTGCGTCGGGGAACCGTAGACAAAATCAGATGCGCTGTCGTGGTTGATCAGCGCCGCGCGCGACTTCAGGTAATGGTCGCTCAGCAGCTCTTTCGCCGCAAACGCCATGTGTGCTTCGTCTGCCACGTAGCGGTCGAGATCCGCCAGCGCCAGCTTCATTGCCTCGATAGAGAGATGCAGAGACTGCACGGAATCCGGATGATGCTTCTCAATGCCGCACTGCTCAAGAATGCCGAGCGCAATCAGCGTGGCGATCCCCTGCCCGTTTGGCGGCAGCTCCTGCACCGAGCCGCCCGCAAAGTCGCGTGACAGCAGTTCTACCCAGTCCACGCGGTGGTTGGCCAGATCCTCGGCCGTCAGGTGCGCGCCATGCTCTCTGGCGAAGGCGGCAATTTTCTGCGCCAGCTCACCGCGGTAAAAGGCTTCGCCGTTGGTGCGGGCAATCAGCTCAAGCGAGTTCGCCTGCGCCGGGTTACGGAAGATCTCCCCCACCCGCGGGGCGCGGCCTTCCGGGGCGAAACAGGCGCTGAAGCCCGGCTGATCTTTCAGCTTGTTATAGCCGCGCTGCCAGAGATGCCCAATCAGCGGGGAGACCGGGAAGCCGTTGCGCGCGTAGTCAATGGCGGGCTGCGCCAGGGTGGTCAACGGCAGCGTGCCGAAGCGTTCCGCCAGGGCGACCCAGCCGGATACCGCCCCCGGCACGGTCACCGCGTCCCAGCCGATTTCGGGCACCGCCGTTTTACCGGCAAACAGATCCGCATGCCAGCTCGCAGGCGAACGGCCGGACGCGTTGAGGCCGTGAAGCTTTTCACCGTCCCAGACGATGGCAAAGGCGTCGCTGCCGATCCCGTTGCCGGTCGGCTCAACCACCGTCAGCGCCATGGCGGCGGCTATGGCCGCATCCACGGCATTCCCGCCCAGCTGCAGCATCTTCATTCCCGCCTGCGCCGCCAGCGGCTGCGAAGTGGCAACAGCGTTATGGCCCAGCATTGGCGGGCGGCGTGAAGCGTAACCGGACGTAAAATCTAGCGCTTTGGTCATCATGACTCCTTAGTCGTGGCGCGGATCGAGCGCATCGCGCAGCCCGTCGCCGAGTAAATTAAAGCCCTGCACGGCAAGGAAAATCGCCACGCCGGGGAAAATGGACATCCACGGGGCCTGCTCAAGAAAACCTTTGGCGGTGTTGAGCATGGAGCCCCAGGATGGATTGGGCGGCTGCTGTCCCAGCCCCAAAAACGACAGGCTGGCTTCAGCGATAATCGCCGAGGCAATCGCCAGCGTGGCCTGCACCAGAATCGGCGACATCACGTTGGGCAGAACGTATTTGATGATGATCCAGCGATCCGGCAGGCCAATTGCCCGCGCGCCGTCGATGTACTCTTCGTTGCGAATGGCGATCACCTGGCCGCGCGTCAGGCGGGCGAAGATCGGCATCGCGGAAAGGCCGATGGCGATCATCGCGTTCGTCAGGCTCGGGCCCAAAAACGCCCCCAGCGCGATCGCCATGATCAGGAACGGGCAGGCCAGCAGCGCCTCGATCACGCGCGAGATGACGCCGTCCCACATCTTCTGGAAGTAACCCGCCACCAGCCCCAGCGGTACGCCGATAACCACGGCAATCACCACAGACATACAGCCCGCCATCAGCGAGGTGCGCGCCCCCCAGATAATGCGGGATAGGATGTCTCGCCCCAGCTCGTCGGTGCCGAACCAGTACATCGCCGACGGCGCTTTGCGCACCGCCAGGAAGTTGGCTTTGACCGGGTCGAACGGGGCGATCCACGGCGCCAGCAGCGCCACCAGCACAAAGAATCCCACCACTGCCGCGCCAATGACCGCGCTTTTATTGGCGAGGAATTTTTTCAATACCCGGTTTTGCGCCCGCGGCAGTGCGGGCGCAACGGTTTGTGTCGTCAGTTCCGCCATCGTTAGCCTCGCATTTTCGGGTTGATAAGGACGTAAAGCACGTCGGCCAGCAGGTTGAGCATCAGGAAGCAGATGGCGACGATCAGCACCACGCCCTGCACCACCGCGTAATCACGGTTAAATACCGAATCGACGATCATCTTGCCGAAGCCCGGAATGGTGAACACCTGCTCGGTCAGCACCGCGCCGCCCAGCAGTTCGCCAAACAGCAGCGTGGTGAGGGTAATCACCGGCACCAGCGCGTTGCGAAAGGCGTGCTTTAAGATCACCGCCTTCGGCAGCAGCCCTTTCGCCCGCGCGGTGCGGATGTAGTCCGCCTTCAGTACCGCAATCATCGAGGCGCGGGTGTGGCGCATCAGCGTTGCCGCCAGGCCGGTTCCGAGCACGGACGCGGGCAGCAGCAGCGTGCGCAGGTTCTGGAGCGGATCTTCACTGAACGGCACGTAGCCGGACGCAGGGAGCCACTGCAGGTTTACCGAAAAGACCAGAATCAACAGGATCCCCAGCCAGAAGTGCGGGATCGAGACCCCCGAGATCGCCACGAAGTTCGCCCCGTGATCGACCCAGCTGTTTTTGTTCACCGCCGCGAGGATCCCCATGCTGATGCCAAACACCAGCGCGATAATCATCGCCAGCAGCGACAGCTCAAGCGTCACCGGTAGCTTGCTGGCAATCAGCTGCGTCACCGGCTCGTGCGTGCGTAAGGAGACGCCCAGATCGCCCTGCAGCGCCCGCGTCAGCCAGTGGAAATACTGCACCGGGATCGGGGCATCGAGGTTCAGCTCCGCACGCAGCTGAGCGATGACCGCCGGGTCGCGCTCCTCGCCTGCCATGGCGATCAGCGGGTCGCCGGGCAGCAGCTTTTGCAGCCCAAACACCATCATGCTCACCAGCAACAGCGTCGGGACGGCCAGCAGCAGACGTTTGCAAATCAGTTCCAGCATGGGCTCTCCTCAGGACACTTATTTCGCAAGCGTCAAACCGGCCAGACGCACGATGCCGTCCGGGTACGGCTTAAAGCCCTGCACGCTTTTGTTCAGGCCAAAAATACGCGGCTCGAAGTAGAGGTAGGCAATCGGCATGTCGGTTTGCAGCTGCTTCACCACCTTGTCGTACAGCGGCTGGCGCGCGGCCTGGTCGGTACTCTGGCGCGCTTGGGTCAGCCACTCATCAACCTGCGCGTTGCTGTAGCGGCCGTCGTTCAGGGTGCCTTTGCTGTTGATAAAGCCGTAGATGCTGCCGTCCGGATCCGGGCGCCCCGACCAGCCGGAGAAGCTCAGCTGATAGTCCCCGCTCTGCTGGCGGTCCAGCAGCGTGGCGAATTCGGTCATCTGCAGGTTCAGGTTAAAGCCTGCCTCGGCGACCATCGCCTGCAGCACCTGCCCCACCTGCTGCGAGGTTGGGTTGTTCGGCACCAGCAGGTTGACGGTCAGCGGCGCGGTGACGCCTGCCGCTTTGAGCAGGGCTTTGGCTTTATCGACGTCACGCGGCGGGACCGGCAGGTTGACGTGATACGGACTCACCGTCGAAAACGCCTGGTTGGCTGGCGTATACAACCCTTCAAAGACCACCTGGTTTAGCGCATCGCGGTCGATGGCCTGAGAAAACGCCTCTCGCACTCGAGCGTCCTTGAACGGATCGTTGGCGGGCACCTTGCCGTTATTGATGTTGAAAGTGATGCCCTGATAGCCCAGACCGGTCACCTTCGCCAGCGCCAGCTTGCTGTCGGCTTCGACGGTTTTAACGTCGCTGGCAGCAATCCCTTCGGTCAGATCAAGATCGCCCGCGCGCAGGTTCGCGAGGCGCACGGAGGCATCCGGGATCGGCAGATAGATAATTTTGTCAAAGTGGTAGGCGTCTTTGTTCCAGTAGTTGTCGAAGCGGGTCAGAACGATGCGGTCCTGGGACACGCGGCTGTCGAATTTATACGGGCCGGAACAGACCGGATGGGCGGCAAAGTCAGGCTTTTTTGCCGCTTCAGGGGCCATCATCGCGCCCGCGCGGTCGGTGAGCTGCATCAGCAGTGCCGCATCCGGCGTCTTCAGGTGCAGGGCAATCTGCATCGGACCGGTGACCTCGACCGATTCAACGGAGGAGATCTCGCTTTTACGCAGGGAGCCTTTTAAGGTCAGGGCGCGGTCGAGGTTGTATTTTGCCGCGGCGGCATCGAATTTCTCACCGTCGTGGAAGGTCACGCCTTCGCGCAGGTTGAGCGTCAGGGTTTTACCGTCGTCACTCCACGCCCAGTCTTTGGCCAGACCGGGGACGACCTTCAGGTTTTCATCCACATCCACCAGCCTGTCGCACAGGGAGGCAAAGACGAAGCGGCCATAGTAGGTGCGCGCCAGATGCGGGTCGAGCATGTCCGGGTCAGCCCCCAGGCCAATACGCAGCACGCTTTCAGAATGGGCGGGCAGCGCCGCGCCAAGCAACATAACACTTCCCAGTACGGTCAAAAGAGAATTACGCATTGTCATTATCATGAGTTCCTTGAAGGAAGGGACGAGTGGGTGGCCGCGTGTTCAAACAGCGCGCGGCGGCGCAGAAAAGCAGCGGATGGCGGTGCGATCTGGATAACGCTGCGATCGCGGTTGATCTCCTGCCAGCGATGACAGGCAACCTGACGCCCGCCGTCGAGCACCTGATTAATCGGCTCGACCTGACGGCATTCGTCAGTGACGTACGGGCAGCGGGTGTGGAAACGGCAGCCGGACGGCGGACTGGCCGGGTTCGGTAAATCCCCCTGCAGCAGCGGCGCGTCGCGTTCAGCGCCCGGCTGCATCTGCGGCGCCGAGGCGATCAGCGCCTGGGTATAGGGGTGCAGCGGTGCGTCAAAGATCTCATCGACGCTGGCAAGCTCGACGATTTGCCCGAGGTACATGACCGCCACGCGGTCGCTCATATGGCGAATAACAGCCAGACCGTGGGCGACAATCACCATCGTCAGCCCCAGCTGGTGCTTCAGGCTTTCCAGTAAATTGACCACCTGCGCCTGCACCGACACATCCAGCGCGGATACCGGCTCATCGCCCAGCAGCAGCTTTGGTCCTGAGGCCAGCGCGCGCGCAATGCCGATACGCTGGCGCTGCCCGCCGGAAAACTCGTGCGGGTAGCGCCCGGCCCAGGCGGCGGGCAGGCCCACGGTCTTAAGCAGTTCGGCAACGCGGTACTGCCGGTCCCCTTTCTTCATGTTCTGGTGCAGCCACAGCGGCTCACCGACGATCTGCTCCACCGTCATGCGCGGATTCAGCGAGGCAAAAGGATCCTGAAAGATGATCTGCAGCTCGCGCCGGAGCTGGTTCAGACGGGCGCCTGTGGCGTGGGTAATTTCCTCCCCCTGATAAAACACGCGTCCTTCGCTGGCGGCCAGCAGACGCAGCAGCAGACGGCCAAGGGTGGATTTCCCGGAGCCGGACTCGCCGACAATCGCCAGCGTTTCGCCCGGCATGACGGCAAGCGACACGCGATCGACCGCCGTCACAAACCGGGCGGGGGTAAAGAGTTTTTTCGGGCCGGGGAAAAGCTTGCTGAGATCCCGAGCTTCCAGAATGGGCGTGGTCATGCGGTCTCTCCCAGGGCGATGTGGTGTTCGAGCGGCACGCGGAAGCAGGCAACCCGATGGCCCGCGCCGAGCGTGGTGAGCGGCGGTTTTTCGTCATGGCAGCGCGACTGCGCAAACGGGCAGCGCGTTGCGAAACGGCAGCCTTGCGGCATGGATTCCGGCAGCGGGACCGATCCGGGAATAGTGGAAAGCGGGCCCTTGCGTGCGCTAAGGGAGGGGATCGAGCCCATCAGGCCGATGGTGTACGGGTGCTGCGGGTCGGCAAATATCGCCTCGACGCTTCCCTGCTCTACCACCTGTCCGGCATACATCACCGCCACCTGCTGCGCCACTTCGGCCACCACGCCTAAATCGTGGGTGATCATCAGCACCGCCGTGCCGGTTTCCTCTTTCAAGGTGTTGAGCAAGGCGAGGATTTGCGCCTGGATGGTGACGTCGAGCGCGGTGGTGGGTTCGTCGGCAATCAGCAGTTTAGGGTGGTTGATCAGGGCCATGGCAATCATCACGCGCTGGCGCATGCCGCCGGAAAGCTGGTGCGGATACGCCTTGAGGCGCATCTCTGCTGCCGGAATCTGCACTTTCTCGAGGATCTGCAGCGCGATCTTCATCGCCTCTGCGCGCGAGACGTCCTGATGACGCATAACCGCCTCGCTCAGCTGATCGCCCAGCGTAAACGCCGGATTGAGCGAGGTCATCGGCTCCTGGAAAATCATCGCCAGCTCGCTACCGCGCAGATCGGCATATTCCCGCGGCGAGAGCTTGCGCAGATCGTGGCGACGAAACTGCATCTCCCCGCTGACGATCCGTGCGCTGGCGGGCAGTAACCCCATCAGCGCCAGGGAGGTGATACTTTTCCCACAGCCGGATTCTCCCACCAGCGCCAGCGTTTCGCCCGCCCTGACGGTCAACGAGATACCGTCAAGCACGCTTACCGGCGAGCCCGCGAACGTAACGTTGAGGTTTTTTACTTGCAATACGGGCGTGGCGTCCTTTAAGGGGATTGTCGTCATGGCGTGAAGTCGTCCTCGAGGTGGATCGCCTGAATCAGGGCGGTTTGCAGGCTGAGCAGGTGTTCGCGCATCGCGGTCGCGGCCTCGTTAGGCTGGCGATGGATAATGGCAGCCATGATCTTGTGGTGGTGGTCGTTATAGCTATCGACACGCTCGGGGGTGCGTGCCAGCTCGCGCAGATGCTGCCAGCCCGGTTCACGCCGCACGGCATCAATGGCATCAAACAGGCCGAGCATCAGGCGGTTGCCAGCCGCTTCCGCAATGGCGCGGTGAAAGGCGCTATCCCACAGTTCGTTGAGATCGCGGTCATCCGGGCTGACCTTGTCGATGCGTTCCAGCATGCGCTGCATGAGCGCGAGGTTTTCCCTGGTGGCACGCAGTGCCGCAAGCCGGGCTAAGCCGGGTTCGAGCTGCAGACGAGCTTCCATCACTTCCAGAAGGTTGGTTTGCTGAACCAATCCCTGAAGGGCCAGCGGTTCAACGGGTGCAGCCGGGCCGATAAAGGTCCCTTTGCCCTGCTTACGCCAGATGCGCCCCTCTTCTTCCAGCACGTCCAGCGCGCGACGCACTTCACGTCGTCCTACGCCGAGTGTGTCCGACAGCTCACGTTCCGTGGGCAGTGGAGTGCCTGGTGTTGACTCGTGCTGGTTGATTAGCCCGCGCAGCTGTTCAAGCGCGGTGCTGGAATTTGCCAGAAACCGTGACGGTTTTTCCATATTGGTTCGCTCGCTTTCATCATTGCTTTATTTTTATTAACGATAAGTTATTGATATGGAATGACGCTTATCGTGCTAATGATTAAGCAATAACCAAACCAATCTGCAATTGGTTCAGTAATTTTTTGCATAGCGGGTTATAAGCAGATGATTCTGTATGAATTCTTTTTTACAGAGAGACACAATCTGACTCGTGCCTGAATAGCCGGTGGTGGAAAAACGCACAATAACAGTGCAAAGAATGCACTAATGATGTGCAATTGTTAATTAATTGCACTATTGATATTAACTTTTTGTTAACTACAAGTCAGAAGAGAGGGAATGGAATCACAGCTGGCTGAAACGACGAAGGCCTGAATCATTTCTGATTCAGGCCTTCTGAATAGTGGCGGAACGGACGGGACTCGAACCCGCGACCCCCTGCGTGACAGGCAGGTATTCTAACCGACTGAACTACCGCTCCACTGTTCCCGTTTGGGGAACGAGGCGCATATTACGGTGCGCCTCCGATCTCGTCAACGCTTTTTCTCGCGTTTTGAATCGTTTGCTGCAAAAATCGCCCAAACGATGTTTTTACAGGCATTCCGGCGTTTTTTCAGGCACGCCAGAGACAGCTGCCGCCCTTCTTCTGCACCAGATCAAGACGGGATTCGTGGTTAAGCAGCTCTTCATCACTGGCTAAAACAACCCGCAGCCGGCTTGCCTGACGGACGACACGCAGAATACCCGCTTCGCCCTGCGTTTGCTGCGACTCATTTTCCATACTGAACTTCATAGACGTCTGCCCACCGGTCATCGTCAGATAGACATCGGCGAGGATCTGGGCATCGAGCAACGCCCCGTGGAGCGTTCGTTTGGTATTATCTATCTCGTAGCGCGAACACAGTGCATCCAGGCTGTTACGCTTGCCGGGGAACATTTTCCTCGCCAGCGCCAGACTGTCTGTCACCTTACAGAAGGTATTCGTCTTCGGGATATCACGATTAAGCTTGCTGAATTCATAATCCATAAAGCCGATATCGAACGAGGCGTTATGGATAACAAGCTCAGCGCCCCTGATGTATTCCAGGAATTCATCAGCCACGTCCGCAAAAGTCGGCTTATCCAGCAAGAACTCATCGGCAATACCGTGAACGCCGAACGCTTCGGGATCCACCAGCCGATCGGGCTTGAGATAGACGTGGAAGTTGTTCCCCGTAAGACGACGGTTCACCACTTCAACGGCACCGATCTCAATGATCTTATGCCCTTCGTAGTGCGCGCCGATCTGGTTCATACCGGTGGTTTCGGTATCGAGGACGATCTGGCGAGTAATTGCAGTGCTCATAGCGGTCATTTATGTCAGACTTATCGTTTAACTGAACGTTTCAAATACAGGAAGTCTACCAGAGATGCGTAAACAGGTAGAAATTTTCACCGATGGATCTTGTCTCGGCAACCCGGGTCCCGGCGGCTACGGCGCGATTATGCGTTATCGCCAGCATGAAAAAACTTTTAGCGAAGGCTATTTTCTGACCACCAACAACCGGATGGAGCTCATGGCGGCCATTGTGGCGCTGGAGGCACTAAAAGAACATTGTGACGTGGTGTTAAGTACCGACAGCCAGTACGTTCGTCAGGGAATTACCCAGTGGATCCATAACTGGAAAAAACGCGGCTGGAAGACTGCTGATAAGAAACCGGTCAAGAACGTCGATCTCTGGAAACGGCTTGATGCCGCCCTGGGCCAGCACCAGATTAAGTGGGAGTGGGTTAAAGGGCACGCCGGTCATCCGGAAAACGAACGCTGTGACGAACTGGCGCGTGCGGCAGCCGCTAACCCTGCGCATGAGGACGCGGGCTATCAGCCTGAATCCTGATCAGGGCTTTCTGTACTGCCGCGTGGCGCCAACGGTCTGGCGGATCGGCGTTTTCGATTTGCTCTGCTTCATGGGATTAAGCGTAAGGGGAATGGTTCGCTTACGCGCGACGATAAACTGCATGCAGCCTAAAGCAGGCAAATGCGTGCTCAACAAGACGCCCCCCTGCCGTGCCCAGGGCAGCACCTGAAAGCCGCCGTAGCAGAGCACTTCGAAGTTAAGCAGTGACAGCCAGTCGAGCTGGCGCATCATGGTGAACATCCGGCTGTTGTAAGGCCGCGTCCGGCGCAGCACCGGTACCAGCTTTCGCAGGCCCATCAGGCTCAGCGGGTTGAATCCGCTCAGCACCAGCCAGCCGTCATCAATCAGCACGCGATCGGCTTCGCGAAGCAGACGGTGCGGATCGCTGCACCAGGGTAACGTATGTGCGAGCAAACACGCATCAACGGATTTTTCCGCAAACGGCAGATGTAAGGGGTCTGCTTTCACCTGAACCGGCGATCCGCCGAGAGAGACGTTCACCTGATGCGAGATAGCGCAGCTTTCGGTATTGATTTCCGCGCTGAGATTGCCAATCTTAAGCAGGTGAAAGCCATACATTTTCGCGAGCCAGGGCTTCAGCTGTTGCTCTAACGCCTCGCGATAGTATTCACCCCAGGGCAGTTCCGCCCAACGTTCCGGTGCTGCGACAGTCTGAGGTATCCTTGCCGGTTTCATCAACACACCCGCCACGCTATAAGAGGTAATGTATGAATCTTATCAGTATTTCTGCTTTTGAGGACAATTACATCTGGGTTTTGGTTGACGATGAACGTCGATGCGTCATTGTCGATCCCGGAGAATCCGCCCCCGTATTGCGCGCAATAGAAGAGAACGGCTGGCAGCCGGAAGCCATTCTGTTGACGCATCACCATAACGATCATACGGGCGGTGTACCTGAACTGCGTACCCATTTTCCGCATGTTGTGGTTTACGGACCGTCAGAGGCACAAGATAAGGGTGTCACGCAAGTAGTCGAAGAAGGCGAAAAAATCCTCATACGTGAGTGGGAGTTTTCCGTATTTGCCACACCGGGTCACACTTTGGGACATCTGTGTTTCTACAGTAAGCCTTATCTTTTTTGCGGTGACACGCTGTTCTCAGGGGGCTGCGGAAGGTTGTTTGAAGGAACACCAGCGCAAATGTATCAGTCTTTACAGAAGATTAACGCATTACCCGATGACACCGTTATGTGTTGCGCACATGAGTATACATTAGGAAATATGAAGTTTGCCGTCAGCCTGTTGCCTGAGGATCGGGCGATTCAGGATTATTATCACAAAGTGAAGGAGTTACGTGCAAAAAACCAAAACACACTCCCCGTAATTCTGAAAAACGAGCGCCAAATTAATTTATTTTTGCGAACAGATGATGTTGATTTAATTAGCAAAATTAACCAAGAAACAAATTTGCAACAACCAGAACAGCGATTTGCATGGTTAAGGTCAAAGAAAGATAACTTCAGATAATTGCTGGTTGCCTTTTCAAAAATTCGCCGTTATCATCGCTCGTCTTTTAAGCAACTATTGACACACACATGAAGGCAAAAGCGATATTACTCGCCTCTGTCCTGCTTGTAGGTTGCCAGTCGCAGAACGGCAGCAACGTACAACAGCACGCACAGAGCCTTTCTGCAGCTGGTCAAGGGGAAGCAGGGAAGTTTACAAGTTCGGCGCGCTGGATGGACGATGGGACATCTTTCGCGCAGGAGCAAGACTTGTGGACCTCTATTGGCGACGAGCTAAAGATGGGAATTCCGGAAAACAGCCGGATTCGCGAACAGAAACAGAAGTATTTAAGTAATAAGAGCTATCTCCACGATGTAACGTTACGGGCAGAGCCGTATATGTACTGGATAGCCGGGCAAGTTAAGAAACGTAACATGCCTATGGAGCTGGTACTCCTACCCATAGTGGAGAGCGCTTTTGACCCACACGCGACGTCTGGCGCCAATGCCGCAGGCATTTGGCAGATCATTCCGAGCACCGGGCGAAACTATGGTCTGAAACAGACCCGCAACTATGATGCGCGTCGCGATGTTGTCGCTTCAACGACAGCCGCTCTCGACATGATGCAACGTCTGAACAAGATGTTTGACGGCGACTGGCTGTTAACGGTCGCAGCGTACAATAGCGGCGAAGGTCGTGTACTGAAGGCAATGAAAGCGAATAAAGCACGGGGTAAATCCACCGATTTTTGGTCGCTCTCACTGCCACAGGAAACAAAGATTTACGTACCGAAAATGCTGGCTTTGAGCGATATTCTCAAGAACAGCAAGCGTTACGGTGTACAACTGCCAACACCAGACGAAAGTCGTGCACTGGCGCGTGTTCGCCTCAGCAATCCGGTTGATATTCAACAGGTTGCTGATATGACGGGTATGTCGGTAAGTAAATTGAAAACCTTTAATGCTGGCGTTAAAGGCTCAACGCTGGGGGCGAGTGGCCCGCAGTATGTAATGGTTCCGCAGAAACATGCTGAGCAGTTACGTGAGTCTTTAGCTTCGGGTGAAATCGCCGCCGTTCAGTCAACGCTGATCGCGGATGCATCATCAGTTAACAGCCGCAGCTATAAGGTTCGTTCAGGTGATACGCTTTCGGGCATTGCGTCACGTCTTGGCGTGAATGCGAAAGATCTGCAGCAGTGGAATAACCTGCGCAGTTCAGGCCTGAAAGTGGGTCAAACTCTGACGGTGGGTGCAGGTAGCAGCGCACAGCGTCTCGCCAGCAACAGCGATAGCATTACCTATCGCGTGCGCAAGGGGGATTCGCTGTCCAGTATCGCAAAACGTCACGGCGTGAACATCAAAGATGTGATGCGCTGGAACAACGATACTGACAATCTGAAACCGGGCGACCAGCTGACGCTGTTTGTGAAGAACAGCGCGACGCCAGACTCCTGATAACACGACCGAAAGATAAAAAGGCACCGATTCCCCTCGGTGCCTTTTTTGTTTATCCCGCTTTTTGCGCTTCCGCCATGATGGTATCGCTGGTAAATGAACCATCGTCCTGCAGTTCAAAGTACGCCTTCACCTCTGCCGACGCGCTCTCCTGATACAGCCTGATAGCCTGGCTTAATGCTTCCGGGGTGCGCATACGCGCAATCCACGAGCTAAACTCCAGCGGTAAACGGTCTGTGATTAACGATCGCGCGATCAGCCCCGCTTCCGTGATAAGCGATAACCACTCTCCGCTGGCGTAGTTTTGCACATGGGAGGTGTCGCGCAGCGCTTCCACCGTCTGCAGCCAGATATTACGTACCGGATGCCCAGGTGACATGACATCCATAATAATGAAGATGCCACCCGGCTTCAGAACGCGTTTGGCTTCGCGTAATGCCTGGCCAACATCATGCCAGTGGTGCGCGGAATAACGGCTGATCACCACCTCAAACGAGGCATCATCAAAAGGTAAGGATTCGGCATAGCCCTGGCGCGTATCGATGTTGCCCAGTCCCTTCGCTTTCGCCGCTTCAGCAACCACCTCCAGCATCTGGCTGGATAAGTCATATGCGGTTACGTGCGCCACCTGCTGCGCAGCCGTGAAGCTGGCATGCCCTGCCCCACAGCCTAAATCCAGCACGTGCGCCTGCGGGAATGCCGACAGGCGCTCACCGAGGCGTACCAGATCGCGACCTGAAGCGTGCACGGCGCTGCTCAGATAGGCATTTGCCTGAGAACCAAACTGTTTTTCTACGTTGTCATGATGGGAGTGTGTTGTTGTCATCGTACTGTCCTTTGTGGGTTAAAAATAGAAGGGCAGCACCCGCGCAGGTCTGCCCCACGGCAGACCTGACACACCATTATTTATCAGGTTTGCCGGGACTGAATTCGACTAGTAGAGGGTTATGATCGGAGGCGCGCGTCACCAGCACAGAGGCGTCGTGCACGCTTAAACCACGGTAGAAGACAAAATCGAGAGGACGACCAAAGGCTTTTTTGCGCTGGTCATCGCTAAAACGGACTTCACGCAGCGACATTTCGCGCGCAAAGCGGTACAGCGCATTCATGCGCGGGCGACTCCAGGCATTGAAATCACCGGCCATAATGATCGGCCCACTGTGATGCGCAATCTGATCGCCGATCGGAAGTAACTGCTTACTATATACATCCACGCCCAGGCTGAAGTTTACCGCGTGGATATTCACGACCATCAGCATACGGGTATCCGGCAGTGGATAGACCGTCACCAGTGCCGATTTCGCCAGACGCAGGATAGGCTCGCGTTCGCGCAATGGACAACAATAGACCGGATGTGCTGCTGAAAGCGTCATCACCCCCGAGGGGTGCTGAGGCAGAACAAAGGCCGGTACCTGGTCGGCGGCAAGATAGTGAGTGGTGGCAAACCGGACCAGCTCAGGGGTGGTTTGCGCTTCCTGGAGCAGAACCAGATGGGCATCTTTGCCAAAATTCTTGAGTACCGATAACCACTCCGCACGCTGCTGCTTAAAGATATTCCACACCAGTACGCGGATTTTTTCATCACTGCTTAACGGTGTGCCGGCGGGTAATGCCTGACTGATGCTCGCAAACGACCCCGGAGGCAAGATCCTCTCCGCGGGCATTCCGGCAACATAACGCATGGCATAGGTATTTTTTCGCACTTTTGGAAACAGCCTCTGTAACATGAACCAGTCCGGAAAACGGACTGGTTCTAATGTTATAGGGACTTTAGGTCACACTTTCAACGCAATTTCTGAGAAACCGCTTTCCAGTTTTGTAAGCCAGCGCTTACTGATGTTACCCCAGCGCAACGCGGGCTGGCTTATCCAGACGTCCGCTCAGGCCAATCAGCAGGAAGGCGATCAGGACAATCACCGCGCCAATCCACGGGGTCTGGGTCAATCCGAAGTGCTCGACGGTTTGTCCGCCAATAATAGAACCCAGCGCAATACCAATATTAAATGCGGCAATGTTCAGCCCCGATGCCACGTCCACCGCATTTGGCGTATAAAGCTCGGCTTTCTGTACAACGTAGACCTGAAGCCCTGGCACATTACCAAAAGCGAAGATCCCCATGACCAGTACCGTGACCAGCGCGGCGTACTGTATCGAGGCGGTGAACTGGAAAATCATCAGCAGAACAACCAGCGCGGCGAAGATGAATTTCAGCGCCGGTACCGCACCATGCTTATCCGCAAGCTTGCCGCCCCAGATATTGCCAATCGCAACGGAAATACCGTACCCCAGCAAGATCCAGCTCACGGCGTTGGGAGAGAAGCCCGCCAGGTCCTGCATCATCGGTGCCAGGAAGGTAAAAGCAGTGAATACGCCACCATAGCCCAGCGCCGTAACCGCGTAGATGATCAGCAAACGCGGATGCGTAAGTACCTTCAGCTGATCGCTCAGGCTAGCGCTGGCCCGGCCTGGAATATTCGACGGCACCAGCAGCAGGCTGGTCACCAGGGCAATGACGCCCAGTAGGGAGACGGCCAGGAACGTTTCACGCCAGCCGAAGTGTTGTCCGATAAACGTGCCCAACGGTACGCCCGTAACGAGTGCAACGGTCAACCCACCGAACATGATCGCAATGGCGGATGCCGCTTTCTCTTTGGGTACCAGGCTGGTTGCAATAGTAGAACCAATCGAGAAGAACACCCCGTGAGCAAGGCCGGTCAACAGCCGAGCGATGACCAGCGTGGTGTAGTCCGGCGCCTGCCAGGCCAGCACGTTGCCGGCGGTGAACAGCACCATCAGTGCAACTAACAGCTGCTTACGCGGAAAGCGTCCGGTCAGGGCCGTCAGGACTGGCGCACCGACAGCAACGCCCAGGGCGTAGATGGACACCAGCAATCCGGCGGAGGGCAGCGAGATCGCAAGCTGGTTAGCAATGGTGGGAACCAGTCCCACGATAACAAATTCGGTCGTGCCAATTGCGAAGGCACTGATCGTCAGGGCAAGTAGCGCCAGTGGCATAAAATACTCCGTATCATCAGGATTAAGATGACAGGCAGTATGCGCCAGTGCTTAAATAACAAAAATGGTCAAAATCTCAATAGAATTTTGCGGGTGGTGCAACAATGAAAGCAACGTCAGAAGAGCTGACAATCTTTGTCGCCGTGGTTGAAAGCGGCAGCTTTAGCCGCGCTGCCGAACAGCTGGGACAGGCTAACTCAGCCATCAGCCGCTCGGTAAAAAAGCTGGAGATGAAGCTTGGGGTGAGTCTGCTCAACCGAACGACGCGGCAGCTGAGCCTGACGGAGGAAGGTGAGCGTTATTTTCGCCGCGTGCAGTCGGTACTGCAGGAGATGGCCGCAGCAGAGACCGAGATGATGGAGACCCGCAGCACGCCGCGTGGGTTACTGCGCATTGATGCAGCCACGCCGGTTGTGCTGCACTTTCTGATGCCGCTAATCAAACCTTTCCGTGAACGCTATCCGGAGATGACGCTCTCTCTGGTCTCGTCCGAGACGTTTATTAACCTCATCGAGCGAAAGGTAGATGTGGCGATCCGGGCGGGAACCCTGACGGATTCCAGCCTGCGGGCCCGCCCGCTGTTTGCCAGCTACCGTAAAATTATCGCGTCGCCACAGTATATTGCTGAACATGGCAAACCGGAGACGGTTGAGGAGTTGAAACAGCATTTGTGTCTGGGCTTTACGGAACCCGTCTCGCTAAATACCTGGCCCGTCGCCTGCCCTGACGGTCAGTTGCATGAGATCACCTGCGGGTTGTCGTCCAACAGCGGGGAGACGCTGAAGCAATTGTGTCTTGAAGGCAACGGTATCGCCTGTTTGTCTGACTATATGATTGATAAGGAGATTGCGCGGGGTGAACTGGTGGAATTGATGGCCGATAAACGCCTGCCAGTCGAAATGCCTTTTAGCGCGGTGTATTACAGCGACAGAGCGGTGAGTACGCGCATTCGTGCCTTTATCGATTTTCTGAGTGAACATATAAAAACAGCTCCCGGAGGAGCTGTGTGAGGGTTCAGGTTACAGAGGGTGGGTCAAACTTAATCCCAGTTTGGCGCTAAGCCTTCCGGGCTGACCAGGCGATCGTTGCACTCCAGGGCTGCGATCGCTTTTTTATCGTCAGCATCCAGATGAAGATCCATTGCTAACAGGTTGCTCGCCAGGTTTTCACGCTTAGTGGATGATGGGATCACGGCATAACCTTCACCCATTGCCCATGCCAGAATGACCTGCGCAGCCGTCGCATTATGCTTCTCGGCGATACGGATAATCACCTCATCTTTCAGCGCCTTACCGTAGGCCAGCGTCATGTATGAGGTGATGTGGATCCCATGCTGTTTTGCCCAGTCCACCACTTTGCGGTTTTGCAGATATGGAGAGAGCTCAATCTGGTTGGTTGCAATATTTTCTGCGCCAACAGCAGCAATGGCTTTTTCCATCAGCGGGATCGTGAAGTTGGAGATCCCAATTTCGCGGGTTAAGCCCTGCTTTTTCGCTTCCAGCAGCGCCTGCATGAATTCTTCCACAGAGACGGCATCGTTCGGTGATGGCCAGTGGACCAGCGTCAGATCCACGTAGTCAGTACGCAGTTTTTTCAGGCTCTCTTTCAGGCTTGGGATCAGCTTGTCTTTGCTGAGATTCTCAATCCAGATTTTCGTGGTAATAAACAGCTCATTACGCGGTACACCGCTCTCTTCGAGAGCTTGCCCAACGGCAGCTTCGTTTTCATAGATCTGCGCCGTATCAACAGCACGATAGCCCAGTTCGAGTGCGGTTTTAACTGATGCGATAACAACGTCGTCTTTCAGGCGGAAAGTGCCCAGACCAAATGCAGGGAGAGTCATACTATTCCTCAATCATTATGTTCGTAAACTGAGGACGATTATCGCTGGCGGTGTTATAGAGAAAAAGATCGCAAAATGCAGAGGATTTTTGCTGATTTCGCAATAATTAAACGTCAGATAAGAAAAAAGCCCTGAGCTAATGCTCAGGGCTTTTAATAAGTGGCGGAACGGACGGGACTCGAACCCGCGACCCCCTGCGTGACAGGCAGGTATTCTAACCGACTGAACTACCGCTCCACCGAAGACTGCTTGTAACCACCGGATTAA